>NZ_AMGD01000021.1:0-165713 GCF_000297555.1 Paenisporosarcina sp. TG-14 | reverse complement strand
ACTTGAGTTGACAATTTACATTTCTATAGAATATTTTGGAATTAAAGTTGCGATCCAACATTTAATCACGGATACGAATAATTCATTATCCTTTTCAAAAAATGAAAGTGGTTCTGACACCTCTTGAAATGAAACGGTGACCATTGTGTGCCTTGTGTCACAAATGAATGCCCAAACATCACTAGTATATTCACCGCTAATCATTCTGCCTGTTCGAACTTCTTCGGATAAAATATCGTTTGCTTCTTGAACCATAGTTTTCGAGTCGAAAAAGAAGTCGTTAAATTCATCAAGTAAAATGCTATCCTTGGTTTGATTTAATGGTGTCATTTGTTATCCGCCTTTCTCAAATCGGGAATTGTAACAAGATGTTTTACACTAGGTATATTACCTATTTCTTTTTTTATATCTTTAAGATCTTGATTGAAAAATGCAGAGACATTCCCCTCTCCAAACTGTTTTACAGCTAGACCAATCAAGTGAATATACGAATATAAATTATTTGATAGTCTTATTTTTTCACCTTGTTTTGTAGTCAATGGGAACTTTGTTTTAAATTCGGTTAATTGTTTATCAAAATCCTCGCTTAATTGAGATAGTGCATAGAAGTGAGATATGACGAATGGACATTTTTCGCAATCTTTAGAAGGGTAGGGGCATTTACTATAAATACACTGATAACCTTCTTTTTTTGCTGGTTGCTGTCCAAGTTTCAAAGTATTTGAAAGTAATTTTCTTTCTTCTACGGAATAACCTTGTAATACTTTTCTTACTGAGTTTTGATCTGCCGTTAACCTCTTTAGATAATTTGCTAGTTGCTCAATTTGATGGATATCTCCAAAAATTTCTTTAATCATCAATGATTGTTCAGTTTTCACTTCTCTTTCACTAGAAGAGTTATCTAAAAGAAGTTCCCCCAAAGCATCGTATGCATAACCGAAATTCCCCATACTAAACAGTTGTTTTGTAATGAAGTCCATTTGTTCTTGTGGAATATCAATGTAAATGTTGGTGGTTTCTATACTTGCGTGACTTCTAATGTATTTTGTAACCTCCAATGGATTCCGGTTTGTCGTCTTCTTTATCACGCTGTAAATGTAGCTGATAAGAGTTCTGTTCATTTGTTTTGATTTGAAATTGAAATCGGAGTTGAAATTTGAAAAGAAATTCTTTTTAATTACTTCTTTGAAATTTCTAGCTCTATTATCAAAATCAATTAACGTATTTGAAAGGGGGTTGGTTAAACGGCAACGCAATTCGCAAAGTATTACTGAATGAACAAATGCACTAATCAATTCCTCAGAACAAAAGAAGTATCGTCTTTTTTTTGTTTTGGAATGAATAAACTTAAGAGCACTAACTTGATTCATTATTTGATGTAATTCATTTTCATTTAAAACATTGTTACCCAACCAATCTAAAGCTAATTCTGGATCTAAATTATTAAACCTAGTTTGTTCTAGATTAATCCGGGGGAACATCGTTATATCGTGGTGCCTCCAAGCATTGTTTAAATGTAATAATACGTAAAGCCAAGAAGAATCATAGTGTTTATCATCTTGAGAATTACGGCAAAGATTGATACTTTCTATAGCTAATGATTTGTGCTTGTTAACATCCTTAATGTAATCAATTAAATTAATAAATTGATTAATCGGATAAATAGTCTTATCATCTGTTTTTTCACCTTTTCTTGCATAAAGATTGGGCAAAGAAGTTGCATTGAATTTTATTACCTCACTAAGAGTCATACGACTTTCTGCTACTACTTTTAAAAATTTATATACTTCAAGTTTTGTAGAAGAGGGTAAATTTGCATTGAAGATAGCGAGATTCAATTCATTCGTTGAGTGCATAAAAATTTCTTTTTGTACGGTTAACTGAATCAATAATTTTGAGGTGTTGAAATCCACCCTTGTTGACTTTCTTTTCGAATCATTCGAAGCTCTACTAGATAACGACTTCTTTTTTAGATACTTTTTCCAATACTCTTCGGTTACTTTGCCGTTAGAATTAAATTGTAAATCCAATTCTTTTAAAATAGTTAATACAGCGGAATAAGAATCAGTTTCCAATGTTGAAAGTAAATTATTGAAAACTTTATCGGGTTCATTTTTATTAATAAAGTCCAGAACGTCTTCTTTAAAGTAAATCTTTGTAAGTCCTTTCTTAAAAGAAATCCCGTTTTTAATAGTGCATATTAAGGGGGGGACGAAAATTGATTTTATATTTTCTCTGTACGGACTTTGAGCAAGTGTACTAGTGAGAACCCCTAAATTTTTACTAGCTTCTTCTTTTGTGAAATATGTATCTTGTATATTTTTCCAAAGCTTATCCTGTTCCTTTTTAAGAAACTCAACATCATCTTTTAAAAAGTACTTGCGCCCTTGACTTTCTCGGTCAAAACTAATGCTGTATTCTAATGCAACTTTTTCCAGACTATCTGTACTAATTTCTAATATATTTGCAGCTTTATACATTGAAACTTTATTCATTGCAATTTCATCAATTCTACTTTTATCTTGCGAAAAATCAATCCAATCTTTTCTAAACAAATATGAAAATTGAACATCATCTTTAAAAAATAGCACAATAGGCTTTTTATAATTCTTTAGCCGGTATTTTAAGCTTGAAATTGACAATCCAGCTTCAGCAGCAACTTTAGGAAAAGAAATGTAATTTTCTCTGAAATTAGCCAATTCTATTTTTGATACAAAATATTCATTATTATTGACTTTATGATTGAGTAAAATAACATTCATAAATCCTTTTTCCTTCATATATAAGAAACGGTCGATATGTGAATAAGGATGATTATTTTTTTTTTGATAACCTAAAATTTTTATTGCTTCAGGCAAGGTAAGATAATGTTCTTTAAATTGCTGGCTAAGATAGTTGTATTCAGCAATAGATTGAAGAGAATATAGAGTTTTGCTGCCCTCTAATTTTCTGACAATAATTCCTTCTTCAGCAATTCTTTTGAAATATTTGAACCCATAAAATTGAAATAGGTCCTTATGGTCTTTAGTTATAGCGGAAAGTGTTTTGAACTGACCTATATAATCAGTGTTTCCAAAAGTTTCCTGGCTAACCTCTGATACCGCTCGTTCTATTGAAATCTTAGTTAATTTCATCGATGTTTACCCCCTAGACCTAAAGTTTTCTAAAGTTGAGCTTTCGATTGTTGCTAGTTTATCTATATAAGCTGTCCTGATATTGTTTATAGCGTCCTTTGTTATATTAATGGCATTCGTTTCTTCAACGTAAGCCATAACCGAATTGATATTTTTATCCCCTCGCGCTATTGCTACCTCGGTAACGTTGGCATTAACTTGGAGTAGAAAGTTAGTAAATACACCGCGTCCTATATGAGTTGACCACCTTTTGTTTGTTAAAAATAAAAATTCTTGAGTACGTCCTTCTTCACTTAACTGTCTCAAGAATTCATCTTTGATTTTATGGAATTTCTCTTTATAAGATTTTCCTGAAATAGGTTCGCCGGTTCTCTTAGATACAAATAATGCATCGTTGTTTTTAAGAAGGCTACGATTATCCATTCTTACAAGCAACGCTTTGTGCTCTTTGTAAACTTTTGAAAGGTCAGGGTTTATTAATAAGGATTGATTTCTTGCAACTTTTACTTGTTCGTGTTGTAAATTTTGCTTTCCGGAAAATAAAATTTTGGTTCTATTTCTTATCTGTAATATGAACTTTTCTTCGCCAAGGTCATTATTGTTCCAGTAATACGGTGATTCTATTGCAGCTTTAGTTAAATTAACTACTTCACCCGCTCTCAACCCTCCAAAGAATTGAAAACAGATTCCCAATGCTATTTCTGGAGCAACATCCTGTGCAACAGCGATAAACTTTCGTACTAATTCATATCTATTTTCCCCAAAGTCTACAAGCTTATCTGATATTTTATCGTCCCTTCCTGGGTAGAAAGTTTCCAAGTCAAGTCTATTAAAAGGTGAACCTTCATTGAAAACAACCGACTCTGAAAGAATTGAGTTCTCTGATAACCACTGATAAAAGTTTATTAAATAACTTTCGACTCTATAAACATAATCGGCTGTGAGGTCCCCAGCTCGTGCTTTTAGGGAAAGACTTGTTATGTAACTAGATCCGTGCTTAAGTTTTAGAGAAAAAAGACCTCGTTCGCTTAAACTAATAAAATCCTCATTTTCATTTTCTATTTGTTTTCTTGAGTAGTTCAGAAATTTTATTAGCTCATACGCCGCATTTCTTTGTGAGCTTAAAGACTTTGTTTTCCTCTTGTATTTGCTCCTAATATAATTTGTTAAAGGGGAGGGGTATATGTTGTTTGATAATAAGTTTTTTATTCCAATACCTATTACTCTCTCCTCAATCAATTCTCCATTAAGAATATGAATAGCGTTATATTCTTTTACTACGAAAGTGTAATTGTTTTCAAACATATTTCTCCTCCTAAATAAATGAAAAATTTTAACTATTTGCTATGTATATAAATATAATACTATAAGAACAGATGTACGGGTCAGGTAATTTATGCCAAATATATTATAAATGGATAAAAAAATAAACCCTTCTTATGAAAGGGTTTAGAGAGAATATTTAGTCATAATTTTGGTTTTCATCCAGACAGCGTTATACAAGGATCTCATCCAAAAATAACAAGACTTTTCCTGTCATGCGCGATTCATTGACTACTTCTTCTATTTCTTTCTTTCCTGAACGAGTAGCATTAAGGGCAATGAACGGAAGATTGCTTGTACCAGCAATGGCGTAGGCGAGAGATGTCTTACCGATTCCTGGTTCGCCGTATAATAACATGGACGGAACATGTCCATTTAAAATCATTTTATATAAAGGAGTATTCACCCCAATAATGTCTTGTTGACCAGCGATTTCGTCCAATTTATGCGGTCTCATTCGATAAGCAAGTGGTTCGTTTTGCAATATGAGTACCTCCTATATTCGTACATTTGTTCTCCATTATACGTGTTCATATGTGAAAAGTCATTTCACAGTCGAATGGTAGGAAATGTGCTATACTATATGAAGAATTTAGAGGATTTATAGAGGTGGATAACGTGAAAATATCAACAAAAGGTCGTTATGGTTTAACGATTATGATTGCTTTAGCCAAACAATTTGGAGAAGGTCCCGTGCCACTCCGTCAAATAGCATCAGACAATGATTTATCAGAGGCCTATTTAGAACAATTGGTCTCTTCACTGCGTAATTCAGGACTAGTTAAAAGTGTCAGAGGAGCGCATGGGGGATATATGCTTTCAAAACCCCCTCATTTAATTTCTTCTGGAGATGTTATACGTGTCTTAGAAGGACCGATTCAACCTGTTGAAGGAATTGAAGATGAAGCGCCTCCTCAAAGAGAATTATGGATGCGTATTCGAGATGCAGTGAAGACCGTTTTAGATACAACAACAATTGAAGATTTAGCCAAATACAGTGAAACGTCTTCAGATGAAGGGTATATGTATTACATTTAAGTATGTGTTCAAAAAGGAGTACGACATGACTAGAATATATTTAGACCACGCAGCCACTTCGCCTGTACATCCACAAGTCATAGCAAAATTGGTTGAAACGATGGGACAAGTTTATGGCAATCCATCTAGTATCCATGCTGCTGGCCGTGAAGCGCGAAAACAACTAGACAAAGCTCGTGAGTATTTAGCGAAAAGTATTGGTGCAAAAGATCAAGAAATTATTTTGACAAGTGGTGGGACGGAAGCAGATAATTTAGCAATTTTCGGAACTGCTAACGCAAGGAAAAGTGAAGGGTCACATATTATCACTTCTCAAATAGAGCACCATGCTGTCTTAAGTGCATGTGAAAAGCTTGAAAAAGAAGGGTATGACGTATCGTATTTACCTGTAAATGAACAGGGACGTATAGCTGTAGAAGATGTCAAAGATGCACTTCGTGATGATACGATATTAGTAACGATAATGCTTGGTAATAATGAAGTCGGTACGATTCAACCAATTAAAGAAATTGGAGAATTGTTAAAAAATCACAAGGCAACATTCCATACAGATGCTGTTCAAGCATACGGATTGCTTCCTATTTCAGTTGCTGATTTAAATGTGGATCTTTTATCTGTATCATCACATAAAATCAATGGACCTAAAGGAATTGGCTTTTTGTATCAACGAAAAGGCACCAAATTAGCAGCTCAACTTTTTGGTGGACAACAAGAACGAAAACGCCGTGCTGGAACTGAAAATGTCCCGGGCATTTTAGCATTCGCTGAAGCAGTTTCTATCGTACAACAAACGATGGAAGAAAAGCGCGAACAATATAATCACTATAAAAATGATATGATTTCAATTTTTGAACAAGCTAACCTTGAATTCAAGATAAATGGTGATGAACAATCAATGCTTCCGCATATCCTGAATGTTAGCTTTGCTGGTACCGATGTTGAATCACTACTCGTTAATTTAGACATGGCGGGGTTGAGTGTTTCGAGTGGTTCAGCATGCACAGCAGGTTCAATAAATCCTTCTCACGTGCTAGTCGCTATGTACGGTGAAGAAGCAAGTGAACTACGTAATTCAATTCGCTTTAGTTATGGCTATGGGATTACGGATGAGGAAGTAAAAGAAGCAGCTATTTTAACAGTTAATATAGTTAAACGACTTGTAAAATAAATTAGAAAAGGTGAGAATCAATGCAACAACTAAAAGATCCTGCAAATACACGTGTCGTTGTTGGCATGTCAGGGGGCGTTGATTCGTCCGTTGCAGCTCATTTACTAAAACAACAAGGTTATGATGTAATCGGAATCTTTATGAAAAACTGGGACGACACTGATGAAAATGGTGTATGTACAGCTACTGAAGATTATGACGATGTTATTAAAGTATGTAACCAAATCGGTATTCCTTATTATTCGGTGAACTTCGAGAAACAGTACTGGGATAAAGTGTTTTCTTACTTTTTAGAAGAATACAAAGCAGGAAGAACACCAAACCCTGATGTGATGTGTAACAAAGAAATTAAGTTTAAAGCTTTCTTAGAACATGCCGTCAGTCTAGGTGCTGATTATTTAGCAACTGGTCATTACGCTCAAGTAAAAGAAGTGGACGGGGAAACTCAACTTCTACGTGGACTTGATAATAATAAAGATCAAACGTACTTTTTAAATCAATTATCTCAAGACCAATTATCAAAGGTTATATTCCCCATTGGCCATCTTGAGAAAAAATTGGTTCGTGAAATCGCAGCAGAAGCGGGACTTGCAACTGCAACTAAAAAAGATTCTACTGGTATCTGCTTTATCGGCGAACGTAATTTCAAGGAATTCTTAAGTCAATATTTGCCGGCTCAACCTGGTGAAATGGTGACAATGGATGGTGTGAAAATGGGCAGTCATGACGGATTAATGTATTACACAATTGGTCAACGTCAAGGTTTAGGCATTGGTGGAGCAGGTGATCCTTGGTTTGTTCTAGGGAAAAACCTTGCAAAAAACGAATTGCTTGTAGGACAAAACATACACCATGAAGCGTTATTTTCTGATCAATTAACGGCAGTAAAAATGAGTTTTACAACAACTGAACCTAAAAATAAGACATTCTCTTGTACGGCTAAATTTAGATACCGTCAAGAAGATGTTCAAGTAGAAGTTGAATTAACTCCTGCTAACGGCGCCATTATATCATTCGCGCAACCTGTTCGGGCTATTACACCTGGTCAAGCAGTTGTTTTATACAATGGGGATGTGTGCTTAGGCGGAGGAACGATCGATGAAGTTATGAAACACGGCAAAAAATTAACTTATGTTGGCTAATGGACTAGGAGTGAGAAAATGAATGAACTAGAACTTGGCATTGCGGCCATTCAGAATAAAGATTACGAACAAGCGGTTGTTCATTTTAATAACGCCATTGAAGAAGAACCAAATAATCCATTAGGTTACATCAATTTCGGCAATTTGTTAGCACGAATGAATGAAACAGATCGTGCAGAACGTTTCTTCCAAAAGGCGATTACGCTGGATGCACAAGCAGCTACTGCATTTTATGGGTTAGCCAATTTATATTACGAACAAGAACGCTTTGAAGAAGCAGTAAAGCTCTATGAAAAAGCAGTTCAATTTGGCATACAAGGTGCGGATGTCTTCTTTATGATGGGGAAATGTTTTGAACGGTTAGGGAACGAAAAACTGGCGCTTCCATATTTACAGCGTGCAGCTGAACTCGATCCAACGGATGTTCAAATTCGCTTATCTTATGGCATTGGATTAGCAGCTCTAGAAATGTTCAAAGAAGCAGAACCAGAATTCATGTATGTCATTCATGAAGACTTGAACAATGCTGATGCGCATTATAATTTAGGTGTGTTATACGCAGTGTCTACAGAGCGTATAGATGATGCCTTGTATCATTTAAAACAAGCATACACATTGCAACCGAAGTTTGATCAAGCGCGTTATGTATACGATATGATCTCATTAAGAAAATAACGATAGAAAAGGTGGCGACAGTTTTGTCAAGTCAAAATGAATTATTTGAACAGCAAGAAATGCATATTACAGGCAAACCTGTCGTCACTATTTTTCATAACTCCACAAATTTATTCTCCATTGTAAAACTTAAAATCAACGAAACGAATATACCTAATGATGATAAAGAAATTATTATTACTGGGTATTTCCCCCAACTAACGAATGAAGAAACGTATCGTTTTACTGGTCAAATTAAACAGCATCCAAAGTACGGAACGCAGTTTCAAGTGGAGACATTTGCAAAAGATGTTCCTGAAACTGAGCAAGGCATCATTCATTATTTATCGAGTGATTTGTTCCATGGAATTGGGCGGAAAACCGCTGAAACCATTGTGAAAAAGTTAGGGAAAGATGCGATTCGAATCATTTTAGATGATCCCGAAGCGTTAAACGTCATTCCGAGACTTGCGCAAGAAAAGAAAGACACGATTCGCTTAGGATTAGAGCAAAATCTTGGTTTAGAACGTGTAATGATTCAATTGAATGGATGGGGCTTCGGTCCTCAGCTTGCTATGCGGATTTACCAAACTTACCGTGAAGAAACCATTGAGATGTTAATGAAAAACCCGTTTCGTCTTATTGAAGATATAGAAGGAATTGGTTTTCATCGCGCGGACGAATTAGGTTCTAAACTTGGAATGACAGGAAAACATCCTGATCGAATTAAAGCGGCCGTTTTTCATTTGTTAAATGCTGCTTCTCTCAGTGAAGGACATGTTTACTTACATGCTGAACAAATATTACCCAATGTCAAGCAACTGTTGGAGTCTAGCCAGTTTGAAGAAGTACCTTTTGAGGCGATTTCAACTGCTTGTATGGAATTAGTCGAAGAAGGGAAACTCGCAGGTGAGATGTCCCGTTTTTACTTGCCTTCCCTTTATTATTCAGAAGTAGGCATCGCGTCGAAACTAGAAACTTTGTTAGCTGAACAACAAGAAAGAACGGGCTTTCCGACGTCTGAAATTCGTAAAGCTCTAGGCGATACGGAAGAACGATTAGATGTGACCTATGCACAGACCCAGATTGAGGCAATAGAACTTGGAATGAATGCATCTGTCATGTTGCTAACGGGTGGTCCTGGTACAGGAAAGACAACGGTAGTCAGAGGACTCGTTGAAGTATACGCAGAATTACATGGCCTAACGCTTGATCCTAAAGACTATGCAAAAAAGCAAGAACCCTTTCCAATTATTTTAGCAGCCCCTACTGGTCGTGCAGCTAAACGATTAAATGAATCAACAGGCCTTCCATCCATGACAATACATCGTTTGCTTGGCTTCACCGGGCAAGATAAAGATGAAGAAACAGAAAGAGATATTAAAGGTAGGCTAATCATAATTGATGAAATGTCAATGGTCGATACATGGTTAGCCCACCAACTATTAAAAGCCATTCCTGAAGGCGCACAGGTCATTTTTGTTGGTGACCAAGATCAATTACCACCTGTTGGACCAGGGCAAGTATTAAAGGATTTACTAGCATCTAAACGAATACCAACTGTAGAACTAACTGATATATATCGTCAATCTGCTGGCTCATCAATTATTCAACTAGCTCATCAAATGAAAAAAGGCCAATTGCCAACGAATATAACTGATAAAACATCTGATCGTTCTTTTATAAAAGCTGGACCGGATCAAATTTCGGAAGTTGTCGAAAAAGTCATCAAAAGTGCTTTGGCAAAAGGCCATACCATTAAAGAATTACAAGTGCTGGCCCCTATGTATAAAGGTCCTGCTGGCATTGATGCATTAAATAAAATGATACAACAAATGGTCAATCCAAATGATACCCAAAAACGCAAGGAACTAGTGTTTGGAGAAACAATCTATCGTATTGGCGATAAAGTGTTACAGCTCATCAATCAACCGGAAAGCCAAGTATATAACGGGGATATGGGCGAAGTAATAAGTATTTCAAAAGCCAATGAAAATATTGAAAAGCAAGACATGATGATCGTTTCATTTGAAGGAATTGAAGTAACCTATCAGCGCAATGATCTAGGTCAATTAACACTTGCCTATTGTTGTTCCATTCATAAATCCCAAGGTAGTGAGTTCCCAATTGTTATCATGCCAGTAGTACGTAGTTACATGAAAATGCTACGACGCAATTTATTATATACAGGGATTACTCGGGCAAAAAATTTCTTAATTCTTTGTGGCGATGTAGATGTCTTTAAATTTGGCATTCAACGCAATGACGATTTAGCAAGATTAACATCATTAAAGGGACGATTAAGTGAGGCAGTTCCAGCGGTAACAGAACCGGTTGTTGCCGAAAATAGTGTGAGTGAAGGTGACCATGACCATGAATTGTCGTTAACTGCGACTAATCATTTAACGATACACCCATTAGTCGGAATGAATGGAACAACACCTTTTGATTTTTTAGAAGAAGTGGCAGAATGACGAATAGATTAATAAAACCACAGGTATGCATACCTGTGGTTTTTCGTCCTTCTTTAACAAGTATATCCTGCTCCTAATAAGAATTCTTAGTCATGAATTTATGGGTATTTATGTTAAAATAATTGGGGTAATTGAACGATCAAGGGAGGTTATTTGAGAAAGTAGTTGTATAGAAGTGATACTTATGAAGCATATTTATGCTTTGAAACGAAAGAAGAATTAGAAGAATATGAAGAAATGAAAGAAAGATTTAAAAAGAGACTAAACGAATATCAAAAAGTGCTTAAAAAAGAGTTCGCATTGACAAGTTCACCAAAAGGAATAATTTGAACGACCGAAGTTTTGGCAACTACTGTTTTTTCTGGAATTCCAATACCGGCTTACATAAATGCGGATTTTATTTATACGTCACCTGATATTAATAATGGGAGAAAGATATGGAGTAAAACAGCGTAGGCTCAAGCGGGAATAGCGAAGTGTCGAAATCCACTCGAACGATTAGTTCGAGTTAGTTCGGCGCAAGACCGCGGAAAGCTAGCAGTTTTGCGGAATATCAACCCTCATGTTGAAGGGTGTTTTATACAAAATTTGACTATAATAGACTAAACTATCAAAAGAGGTGCGATATGATAAAAGCAGTGATTTTTGATTTTGACGGACTCATTATTGATACAGAAACAATTTGGTATGAAGCGTTTAAGGAAGCCTTAATACAGTTTGAGGTAGATTTGACAATTGAACAATTTGCATTAGTCATCGGTACGGATGATGCAGTATTGGATAAATATATTTTGGACAATATAAAAGAATCCTCAACTATTTCTGAAATCAAAGAGTTGGCATCGAAGCTATTTAACGAAATGATTGGTCAGCCAAAATTACGAGATGGTGTGGAAGAGTATTTGATTACTGCAAAAGAAGTGGGATTAAAAATTGGGTTGGCTTCAAGTTCAAAACGGGAATGGGTAGAAAAATATTTGACTCAGCTTCACATTCTTCATTATTTTGAAGTCATCAAAACAAGAAATGATGTAACTACTGTTAAGCCAGACCCCGAACTATACTTGCAAGCCATCAAAGCACTTGATGTGAAACCGGATGAAGCCATTGCTTTTGAAGATTCATTGAATGGCTTAAAAGCAGCGCGAGGAGCAGGCTTGAAATGTGTGATCTTCCCTAATCCGGTTACAACCAATTTAGCTTTTGAAGATCACAGTATGAGATTGTCTTCGATGGCTGAAAGACCTTTGACGTATATTCTTAAAGAATTAAATGGGAAATAGAGCTTACGTTTACGTGGAGAAACGAAAAATACCGGATTAATTCCTTGTACTTTACAAAAGAGAATTGACACACAGACAATTATTTTTTATACTTTTAAACAAATGATTGAAAACGTTGATGGAGAAAGTACATTTGTGAGGCTTGCATAAGAAAGAGGTTCCTTGGCTGAAAGAACCTTCAAGTTTTTAAGATGGAAAGCTACTCCTGAGTGCAGCTAATCCCTGTCGTAAGCCGCGTTAAGGCATAATCGAGAGACAGCAGAGAACTTCTGCTGTAACTAGGGTGGTACCGCGAATTAAAGCCTTCGTCCCTTTTTTAGGGACAAGGGCTTTTTCTATTTTAAGGAGGAATTATTCATGAAAACTGCTGCAGAAATTCGTCGCATGTATTTAGATTTTTTTATTGAAAAAGGGCATGCATTAGAACCTAGTGCACCGCTTGTTCCGATAAACGATAATTCACTATTGTGGATTAATAGTGGTGTCGCAACATTAAAAAAATATTTTGATGGACGTGTAATACCTGATAATCCGCGTATTACTAACGCACAAAAATCTATTCGTACAAATGACATTGAAAATGTTGGGAAAACAGCTCGTCATCATACCTTCTTCGAAATGTTGGGGAATTTCTCCATTGGTGAATACTTTAAAAAAGAAGCGATTCACTGGGCGTGGGAATTTTTAACGGATAAAAAATGGATAGGTTTTGATCCACAGTTATTATCAATTACAATTCACCCAGAGGATGAAGAAGCGTATGCAATATGGCGTGATGAAGTCGGGATCCCTGAAGAGCGTATTATTCGCTTAGAAGGTAACTTCTGGGATATTGGAGAAGGTCCAAGTGGTCCGAACTCAGAAATTTTCTACGATCGAGGAGAGAGTTATGGTCATGATATGACGGATCCAGAACTGTATCCTGGTGGAGAAAATGATCGCTATTTAGAAATTTGGAACTTGGTTTTCTCACAGTTTAACCATAACCCAGATCACACGTATACCCCTCTTCCAAAGCAAAATATTGATACGGGTATGGGTTTAGAGCGTATGGCATGTGTCGTACAAAATGTCCCGACAAACTTTGATACGGATCTATTCTTACCAATCATTCGTAAAACACAAGAACTTTCGGGTAAAACATATGGCGAGGATGGAAATTATGACCTTGCCTTTAAAATAATTGCTGATCACACTCGTACCGTTGCTTTTGCAATTGGAGACGGTGCACTGCCTTCAAATGAGGGAAGAGGGTATGTATTGCGTCGCTTATTACGTCGTGCTGTTCGTTTCGGTAAAAATTTAGGTATGGACCGTCCGTTTATGCACACATTAGTTCCAATTATTGGAGAAATTATGAATGATTTCTACCCTGAAGTCAAAGCAAAACAGGAATTTATCATGCGTGTAATAAAAAATGAAGAAGAACGTTTTCATGAGACACTACAAGATGGTCTTGGTATTTTAGCAACTGTTATTTCAACTCAACAAGATGCTGGTTTGAAGGTCATACCAGGTAGTGATGCATTCCGTTTATATGATACGTTTGGTTTCCCTGTTGAATTGACACAGGAATATGCTGAAGAAGATGGAATGACAGTCGATCTTGAAGGTTTTAAAGCTTCTCTAGAAGCTCAACGCACACGTGCTCGATCTGCACGAAAAGATGTTGATTCCATGCAAATACAATCTGAAGTTTTAGGGAATATTAAAGAGCAAAGTCATTTTATTGGCTACGATACAGTGATAGCTACGGCTAAAGTGATTGTTATGGTAAAAGATGGGGAACACGTTGAAATTGCTCAAGAAGGCGATGTAGTTAAAGTTATTTTGGACCAAACTCCTTTCTACGCTGAAAGTGGCGGACAAATAGCAGATCACGGAATCATTCAAAATGACCTGTTTAAAGCATTTGTAAAAGATGTCCAAAAAGCACCAAATGGCCAAAATCTTCATACGGTTGTTATTGAGTCTGGCGAACTAACAATAAATGACGATGTAACCGCAACAGTAGATCAATCTATGCGAAAATCAACAGTTAAAAACCATACCGCTACCCATTTATTACATCAAGCATTAAAAGACGTCTTAGGCACTCACGTAAACCAAGCAGGTTCTTATGTAGGTCCAGATCGATTACGTTTTGACTTCTCTCATTTTGGTCAAGTGACAAAGCAAGAGCTTGAATTGATTGAGCAACAAGTAAACGAGAAAATCTGGGATGATATTCAAGTAATTACGGGAAATCATAAAATTAGTGAAGCGAAACAAATGGGTGCTATGGCATTATTTGGTGAAAAATATGGGGACATTGTTCGTGTTGTATCAATAGGGCAGTATTCACTAGAACTTTGTGGTGGTTGTCACGTGAGTAATACTTCACAAATTGGTTTCTTTAAACTGTTAAGTGAAAGTGGTATTGGTGCTGGAACTCGCCGAATTGAGGCTGTTACCGGAAAAGGTACATATCAATTTGTTAAAGAGGAAGAAAGCATTTTAGAAGAAGTAGCTGCATCGTTGAAAACAAATCCAAAAGATGTGGTTGCACGCGTTCAAGGATTACAACAAGAACTTCGCCAAGTCCAACGTGAAAATGATTCATTATCTGCAAAAATGGCAAATAATCAAGCTTCTTCTATTTTAGAAAATGCGCAACAAATTGATGGAATTACGGTTTTATCTTCACGCGTACAAGTAAAAGACAATAACCAACTTCGACAAATGATGGATGATTTGAAAACGAAAATGAATCAAGCAGTTATTGTTTTAGGTGCCGCTGAAGGTGACAAAGTCATGTTAATTGCTGGTGTAACAAATGATTTAACTGGCGGAAAATATCATGCAGGTAATATTGTGAAACATGTTGCCGAACAATGTGATGGTAAAGGTGGCGGACGACCAGATATGGCAATGGCTGGAGCAAAAGATTCGTCGAAACTTGAAGAAGCTTTACAATCTGTGTATGATTATGTCAAATGCGTTTAATTAAAACTTGATATCGGTTATACTGAACAAGCAACTTAAATATGCTTGTAAAAGACAAATATATTTTACTCCGAAAGCGAGGTGCTGATCATGAGTTCATTTGACAAGACAATGAAGTTTAATTTTCCTGAAGAGTCTATGGAACAAGAAGTGAAGCAAGTAATGCTTCATGTCCATTCGGCGCTTGAGGAAAAAGGGTACAACCCAATCAACCAAATTGTCGGCTACTTACTTTCGGGTGATCCGGCATACATTCCTCGCCACCAGGAAGCACGAAACCTAATCCGTAAGCTTGAGCGTGATGAAATCTTAGAAGAGCTTGTAAAGTTCTACATCAAAAAGAATAACGAGGCATAAGTTATGAGAGTAATGGGGTTGGATGTAGGCTCGAAAACTATTGGTGTGGCGATTAGTGATGCCTTTGGTTGGACAGCTCAAGGAATTGAGACGATTAAAATTGATGAAGTGAATGAAAAATTCGGTATGGAGCGTATTGCTGAATTAATGAATTTGCATGAGGTATCTTCATTTGTGGTTGGGTACCCCAAAAACATGAACAACTCGATTGGACCACGTGCAATAGCATCGGAACGCTTTGCAGATTTGTTACGACAAACGTTTGAAAAACCAGTATTCTTATGGGATGAACGTTTGACGACAGCTGCGGCAGAAAAAATGCTAATTAGTGCAGATGTCAGTCGGAAAAAGAGAAAACAAGTCATTGATAAAATGGCGGCAATTTTTATTTTACAAGGCTATCTCGATAGTCAATCTATTAAGAGGTGATTATTCATGGAACACGGTCAACAAAACATTACAATTATAGATGATAACGGTACAGAACAATTATGCGAAGTACTTTTTACTTTTGAATCAGAAGAGTTTAACAAATCATATGTACTTTACTATCCAATAGCTGCAGAAGAAGATGAAAACGAAGAAATCGAAATTCATGCTTCTGCTTTCACTCCTTCAGAAGACGGTAAAGACGGCGACCTTCTACCTATCGAGTCTGATGAAGAATGGGACGTAATTGAAGAAATGCTAAACACTTTCTTAGATGAAGAAGAAGAAGAAGAAGAAGAAGAAGAAGAAGAAAACAAATAAAAATTGTCTTCTAAAAAAGGGCGGAATGATGAAAATCATTTTGCCTTTTTCTTTTGGTAAAAAATCTGTATAATAAATTTCAGATAGAGGGGGGTAACCCATGGGAAATGAAACAAAAAAAGACATTATGTTTAATCGTATGAAAGAAAAGAAAAAAGAAGTGAAAATTGTAAGACGCATTGTTCTTGCAATTGTTCTTCTTGTACTAATAGGTGGAGGAATTACTGCTTATAGTGGATACAAATATGTGAAAAGTGCGCTGTTACCAGTAGATGAAAACTCAGAAGAGACTATTGCTATTGATGTCAAAATTGGTTCTAACCTTGATTCGATTGCAACGCTACTTGAAAAAAACGGAATAATTCATGATGCGAAAATTTTTAAGTATTATGCGAAGTTTAATAATGAATCGGAATTCCAAGCAGGTAAATATTTATTAACCAAATCTATGACACTTGATGAGTTAATAGAAAGTTTGAAAACAGGAAAAGTATACCGCGAACCACTCTTTGCAATGACAATTCCTGAAGGGCGAACTCTTGAAGAAATTTCTGTACGAGTGGAAGATAAAACTTCATATAGTAAAAAAGAGTTTATGGATCTCGTAACGAACTCGGAATTTATTGATCAAATGATTGCGAAATATCCATCCTTACTAACTGATGAAATTAAAGGTCCGGATCTTAGACATTCTTTAGAAGGTTATCTATTCCCAGCAACTTATTCGTTTTATGAAGAAAAGCCTGCATTAGAATCTATTGTCGAGCAAATGTTGAGTGTATCTGAAAATAAAATGGCTGCCTATACAGAAAGTCTAGAAGAACAGGAGAGGTCTGTACATTGGTTGTTAACATTCGCTTCCTTGCTTGAAGAAGAAGCGACTGCAAAGAGCGATCGTGAAATGATAGCGAGTGTATTCCAAAACCGTTTAGATAAACCTATGCCATTGCAAACTGACCCAACCGTTCTCTATGCGCTTGGCGAGCATAAAGATCGTGTGTTGTATGATGACTTGAAAATAGATCATCCATATAATACATATGTAATCCCAGGATTGCCTCCTGGACCAATTTCAAATCCTGGAACCGAGTCTATCGAAGCGGTTTTAAACGCGCCTAAGTCTGATAATTTCTTTTTCTTAGCTGATAAGGAAGGTATCAATCATTTTTCCAAGAATTATGATGAACATTTAGCAAAAATTGAAAAGTATTTACGCTAATCGTGACAAGATTGTCAAAAAAAAAGGGAAAGCTGTCGCTTTCCTTCTTTTTTTGTGATAAAATGGGGTGAAATTTTTGTGCATCAAAGGAGTTAGTTTGAACATGAGGACTTCACAATCCTATATTACTTCACAAATCAAAACCAGGTCTAATTTCCTGTCGAATATGGAACAATTTGCAAAGGAAAAACATATTCCCATAATGGAATTAGTTTCAATTGAATCACTTTTACAGTTTCTGCGATTGCAACAACCGAAATCTATATTGGAAGTTGGTTCTGCAATTGGTTATTCAGCCATTCGTATGGCATACACTTTACCTGAAGCTATACTTACTACCATAGAAAAAGATAATGATCGTTTTCAATTAGCTTCGAACTATTTAAAACAAGCTGGACTGACTGACAGGATTCAACTATTGCATGGCGATGCACTTGAAATTGATATCAGTAGTTTCAAACAAAGCCACTATGATGCTGTATTTATAGATGCTGCAAAAGGTCAATATCAACGTTTTTTCGACAAGTACTCACCACTCGTTCCCAGCGGTGGTGTTATTTATTGTGATAACATGCTCATGCACGGTTTTACAGAAATAGATATCCAAGATGTTCCTAGAAGAAAACGAACAATGGTACGAAATTTGCAACAATTTACTAAATGGCTCATGATTCATGAAGAATATGAAACAACATTCCTGCCGATTGGTGATGGAATTACGATTAGTATAAAGAGGTGACTCGCATGAAAAAAACAGAATTACTTGTTACTCCACAATCTGTCGCTCATTTGGAACAATTAATTGAGGCTGGTGCAGATGCTTTTTTAGTTGGTGAACAACAATTTGGTCTGCGTTTAGCAGGTGAGTTTACAATTGATGATATTGAACTATCAGTTACACTTGCGCACGCTGCCAAAAAGAAAGTATATGTGGCCATGAACGCCCTCTATCATAATGATCGTGTAGATTTATTACGTCCTTACATGGAAAAACTCGCGGCTATCGGAGTAGACGGGATTACTTTTGGAGACCCTGCAGTGGTGATGGTTAAACGGGAAGCGGGTCTTGATATTCCACTTCATTGGAACACAGAAATGACTGCAACTAATTGGTTCACTGCTAACTATTGGGGGAAACGTGGTGCAAATCGCGCCGTATTAGCCCGAGAATTAAGCATGGATGAAATCATTGAGATAAAAGAGAATGCTGAAGTTGCCGTCGAAGTACAAGTGCATGGGATGACCTGTATGTTCCAATCAAAACGTTCGTTGCTTGGTAATTACTTTTTGTACCAAGATAAAGCGATGGAAATAGAGAACCGTGCAAACAATAAAAATATGTTCTTGCATGACAAGGAACGTCACAACACCTATCCGATATTTGAGGATTTAAATGGCACTCATATTTTCAGTCCAAACGATATGTGCATCATTGATGAGTTAAATGACTTGTTAGAAGCTGGTATTGACTCATTTAAAATCGATGGAGTCTTGCAAGAAACAACTTATGTAACGAAAGTGACAAAGCTATACCGTAGAGCGATTGATGCGTATATGCAATCACCTGAAGTTTATAACAATATGAAAAATGACTTATTAACGGAAATTGAAGAAATGCAACCGGATCTTCGTCCACTCGATACCGGCTTCTTCTTTAAAGAAACAGTGTATTAAGGAAGGAGAGAATTCAAGGTGGCAATGCTTCAACATGACCAGATTAGCAAAAATATTGATGGCAAACGTGTCATAGTTAAAAAGCCAGAACTTCTCGCTCCTGCGGGAGACTTAGAGAAATTGAAAATTGCCATTCATTATGGAGCAGATGCCGTATTTATTGGTGGTCGCGAATTCGGGTTACGTTCAAATGCCGGGAACTTTTCGATAGATGAAATGCGTGAAGCTGTTGTATTTGCCAATCTCTATAGTGCGAAAATATACGTTACAACAAATATCTTTGCGCACAATGAAAATATGGATGGTTTATCACAATATTTAATGGATATTGAATCAGCGGGTGTTAAAGGGATTATCGTAGCAGATCCATTGATTATCGAAACATGTCGCAGTGTAGCTCCTAATCTAGAAATTCATTTAAGTACACAACAATCATTGTCTAACTGGAAAGCTGTTCAGTACTGGAAAGATGAAGGATTGCAACGAGTTGTACTTGCTCGTGAAACGAGTGGAGACGAAATCCAAGAAATGAAAGAAAAAGTCGACATTGAAATTGAATCTTTTATTCATGGCGCTATGTGTATTGCCTATAGTGGTCGTTGTACGTTATCGAATCATATGACTGCTCGTGACTCAAACCGTGGAGGCTGTTGTCAGTCTTGTCGTTGGGACTACGATTTATATGAGGTGAATGATGGCGAACAAAAAGCTTTGTTCACTGAAGGAGACGCACCATTCGCAATGAGCCCTAAAGATTTGAAATTAATAGAATCAATCCCTCGTATGATTGAACTAGGTATTGACTCGTTGAAAATTGAAGGTAGAATGAAGTCGATTCACTATGTAGCAACAGTAGTAAGTGTTTACCGCAAAGTTATAGATGCATATTGTGCAGATCCAGAAAACTTTATCATTAAACGCGAATGGTTAGAAGAGTTGGAAAAATGCGCGAACCGAGATGCAAATACCGCTTTCTTTGAGGGAGAACCGACTTTCAAAGAACAAATGTTTGGTGTTCATGGGAGAAAAACAACTACTGACTTTATCGGTCTTGTCATGGATTATGATAAAGACACTAAAATGGTCACGCTTCAACAACGAAACTACTTTACATCAGGTCAAGAAGTAGAATTCTTCGGCCCTGATATAGAAAATTTTCGAATGACTATTTCAACCTTATGGGATGAAGATGGCAATGAACTGGATGTTGCACGTCATCCTTTGCAAATCGTGCGTTTTAAATCAGATAACCCAGTTAGTCCTCATAACATGATGAGAAAGGAGCTTGTACGATGACATTTAAGCGCCCCCTTGTTATAGGTATTGCTGGTGGTTCAGGTTCAGGGAAAACAAGCGTGACCAAAGCAATTTATGATGTTTATAAAGAAAAATCAGTTGTAGTAATTGAACAAGATTATTATTATAAGGATCAAAGTCATTTGAAATTTGAGGATCGTCTAGCAACAAACTATGATCACCCATTAGCGTTTGACACAGATTTATTAATTGAACATATTCACCAACTTCTAAATCGTCAATCTATTGAGAAGCCGATCTATGATTACACGCTTCATACCCGTGCTCCACAAAAAATCGTTATCGAGCCTCAAGATGTTATTATTTTAGAAGGAATTTTGGTGTTAGAAGATATGAGATTGCGTGAATTAATGGATATTAAATTATTTGTGGACACAGATTCAGATTTACGTATTATTCGACGCATATTACGAGACATCAATGAGCGAGACCGTTCAATTGAATCGGTAGTCGAACAATACTTATCTGTAGTCCGTCCTATGCATAATCAATTTATCGAACCGACTAAACGTTATGCAGATATCATTATTCCTGAAGGTGGACAAAATCAGGTCGCAATAGATTTAATGGTTACAAAAATTAAAACAATACTTGAATCTGATATCATTGTGTAACATGATTATGATAGACTGACATTATTATCTAAATACTATGACGCATAAATAAAATCATCGCAGCATAGAATTTTTATGAGATAGCAAGTAGTTGAAGGAGTGAAAGAAATTGTCAACAGAAAAGAAATTCCCTATGACAGTTGTAGGAAAAAAGAAATTAACAGACGAACTAGATTTCTTGAAAACGGTTAAACGTAAAGAAATAGTTGAACGTATCAAAGTTGCACGAAGCTTCGGAGACTTATCTGAGAACTCAGAGTATGATTCTGCTAAAGAAGATCAAGCTTTCATTGAAGGACGTATTATTACTTTAGAATCTATGATTCGCAATGCGGTCATTATTGAAGAAGATGCGCAAACTAGCTTAGTTTCTTTAGGGAAGACGGTTTCTTTTATTGAAGTACCTGATGGCGATGAAGAGACATACACAATCGTAGGTTCTGCTGAAGCAGATCCTGTGGAAGGTTTAATTTCAAATGATTCACCAATCGCTAAAAGTTTAATTGGGCGTTCAGTTGGAGATCAAGTAAAAGTACTAACTCCAGGTGGCGAAATGGACGTCAAGATTACGTCAATAAATTAATATGAAATCTCAATCCACTCCCTGTAAAATGGGTGTGGATTTTTTCGGAATTAAGTAAGTATAAGTTTATAATTAGCTACACCTTATAACGCTTTGCGCTTTTCTTAAAAGATAAGAAAGTATATAATTTTAGTTCCATTGTTTCAGGTATTTTGGACAAAAAATTTTTTCATTAATATTGTTGATTTCCGTTTCAACGCCCTTTCATGTTTCGAAGCTAGCGTAGCGATGCAGAAACAGGCGGACGCTTTGCAACGAGTAACCGCAGGAGCACATGTTTTTCCTGCCGCCTTCCACTACAATCCATGAAGTGTGTAGTAACCAACAAGAAAATATATCAATTGCTTATTGCTAAGACACGAATAAATGGTTCTAAGTTAAGCTAGAGATAGAACCAACCTATAATCTTAGTTGCCATCTATATTAGTTGATTGAAGCGCAGGTGGCGACTTCTGCGGGAATAGTAGATGTTTTCTGCACGGAAAGCGTCCACTGTAGAGGAAATCAACAGGGTACTATGATTACTCTTCTTAAAAGGACCGGGCATTTTTCTTATTGCAAAGGGGGATAACAATGACAATTGAAAAGAAACAATCCATCACGCAGTTTGGTCTAACGAACTTACAGGAAGAGTTAGATTATTTGAAATCGATAAAACGTAAAGAAGTGGTAGGGCGCATTAAAGCATCTCGTTGTTTTGGATTAATTGAAAACTCGGAATATGAAACAGCGCGTGAAGATCAAGCGTTCGTAGAAAGTCGCATCTTTGCTATTGAAACAATAATTCGCAATGCCGTGATTATTAATCCGTCTAAACATGACTCCGAGGTTGTCCAGATAGGTTCTACAGTGACTATTCAAGAAATTCCAGATGGGGAATTAGAGACGTACACTATTGTTGGTTCAGCAGAAGCCAACCCACTTGAAGGTCGCATTTCTAATGATTCACCGATTGCTCAAAAAGTTTTAGGAAAACAGGTCGGTGAAGAAGTAAATGTAAAAATACCGAGTGGGAATATAACTATTCAAATTGTATCAATTACTTAGGATGTAGTTGGATGGTTGCAGTGATATTTTGGAAAAGTTGCAACCAAATTCGATTTTAATGAATCCCTATCGTAATATCCCATTCTAATGAACAGATATCGTCTTTCATTGATATGAAACATTTCTTTAATACGTTCGTCTAATTTGTCATGAGCATTTATGGTATCATGCTTAATATAAGGGGGAATACGCAGATGGTAAACAACACGCAGCGTCGATTTACCTCAAGAAGTAATCGACCAAAAAAACCAAATCGCACAAACAAAATATTAAATGCACTTATAGGCCTTGTTGTCGTAATGATTGTCATTACTGCTGGAGTTATCTTCCTCGGTAATGATGATGCAGAAAAAGCTGATGGCAAAAACGATACGGAAGAAACGAAGTCTTCTAGTAATGAGACTGAAACAGCTGATGAGTCTGTTGCATCAAAAGAAGAACCTGAAGTTGGTTCCGAAGAAATTGTCTCAGACGAAGAGAGTGCTAAAGAAACTGAAGAAGAAGCGAAAGAAGAAGAAGCAACAGAAGAAGAAAAGACTCCTGAAGATCCTACAACGGGTGGTACTGTTACTTCAACTCCATCAAATGATCCACTTATTTCCGAAAAAATAGTTAACACTGCATGGAAGCCTGTGGGTACAACGCAAACTGGCGAACATACTTCTGTTTATAGTGAAGGCCATGTTGACTGGGATGAAAAAATAAAAGCTATAGAATATACTACAGGTTTATCTACGGACAACATGATCGTATGGCGTATTGCAAACGGTGGAAGTCCTCAAAAATCCGTTGGGGTTGTATCTTCAAAAAATAAAGAAGAAAAATACCGTGTAAGTTTACAATGGGTAGAAGGCGAAGGCTGGAAACCTGAAAAAATGGAAACTTTAAAAACATTAAACGGCGCCTATTGACTTTCGGCGCCGCTTTTATTATTTTTAGAGAAGTGTTTTTGCACGAATTAAGAAAGTACGAATTTTTCGGATATCAATATAATGAAAAAAAAGTTTGCACCTTTGCGGATGCAAACTGTTTATTTCTAAATAGAAAAGAGGAAGAATAAATGAAAGTAGCAGTAATTGGTGCCATGGAACAAGAAGTAGAAGCGTTGCGATTAGTCATTAATAGTCCACAAACGATTATTATTGCTAATAGTGAATATACAGAAGGTACATATGAAGGTCATGATGTTGTGTTACTGAAAAGTGGAATTGGGAAAGTAAATGCAGCAATGTCAACTGCTATTTTACTTCATCATTTTAAACCAGACGCAGTCATTAATACAGGTTCAGCGGGCGGTTTTGATACATCACTAGAAGTAGGTGCAATCGTTATTTCTGATGAAGTACGTCACCATGATGTAGATGTAACAGCATTCGGCTACGAAATGGGTCAAGTTCCTCAACTTCCAGCAGCTTTCATTTCTGATGGTAAACTACGCAAACTTGCAGAAGAGGCTGTAGAAGAGTTAGGTCAGCATCAATTCGCAACAGGTCTTATTGCTACAGGTGATTCGTTTATGAGCGATCCGGAGCGTGTTGAGAGTGTCCGAAGACATTTCCCTCACATGAAGGCTACTGAGATGGAAGCGGCTGCTGTTGCGCAAGTTTGCCATCAATTTGAAGTGCCATTTGTAGTGATTCGTGCTTTGTCAGATATCGCAGGAAAAGAATCATCAATTAGTTTTGAAGAATTCTTACCAACTGCTGCGAAACATTCGACAGAAATCGTTTTACAAGTAATCAGTAAACTATAATCACATTCCGTGTTAAAATAAAAAGTGAAGATTTTGCGGTATTTTAGTTATCCGGTGAATTGAGAGAGTTTTTTTCATGGGTAAACAATTGATACATCTTTACTAACGCACGCTTTTCAATTCGAGAGACATAGCTCCGAGAAATATTTAATTGCTTGGCGATCTGTTTTTGAGTCATGGGTTCAAATTGATTTAAGCCATAACGGCGTTCAATAATTTCAATTTCTCGTTTTTCTAGTTTGCCTAAAAGTCGATATAATCGTGCCTTTTGTTCTTTTTGTTCAAGAGTTTGTTGTGCGGTATCTTCATCAGTATGGAGTAAATCTGTGATTTGGAGAGAATGGCCATCTTTATCTGTACCAATTGGCTCGAAAAGAGAGACATCTTTTTGAACTTTTTTCTGAGAACGTAAATGCATAAGAATTTCGTTTTCAATGCAGCGAGCTGCGTATGTTGCGAGGCGTGTTTTTTTATCTGGAGTATAACTTGCAACGGCTTTCATTAATCCAATTGTACCAATTGATATGAAATCATCGAGTTGTTCATGTTTGGGATGAAATTTTTTGACAATATGTGCGACAAGTCGCATATTGCGTTCGATTAATTCATGTTTGGCTTCTTCTTCACCTGCTAAGCAACGTTTCACATATATGGCTTCATCTTCTTGGGAAAGAGGTTTTCGAAACGCCTGACCCTTCAAGTAACCGATAAAAACAGGAATTTCAATCCATAATTGAATGACAGCAGACAATAATCCACTCATGATGACGTGCACCTCCATGTCGTCTTTTGTCACTATATGATAGCGATGTTTAAAGCATGAAAAAAACGACCGCAATTTGCGGTCGTTACACTTTTCTTAATGTAAATGTGCTAATCATTAAAATTGCCAAGATTGGCATGAGAAACATATATAAAACAGGTGTGAATAGTGACAACCCAAAATAAGAAAGTGTCAGTAAGGTTCCTGCAGCGGTAATTGGGAGTCCTGTAAAGTAGCCAGTTGTTTCCATCGTATTAAAGCGTGCTAATCGAAAAGCTCCACTTGCGATATAAATGATGGCAAAGGCCATTCCAGCTGTTCCAAATTCAACTAAAACAATCATGTAAACGAGAATCGCAGGAGCAATGCCGAATGAGATGATATCACTCATGGAATCCAGTTGTTTCCCAAGTTCTGATTCTTGACTATATTTACGAGCAACTATTCCGTCGTAACGGTCTAGTAAAGCTGCGATAAATATAAACAAAACACTATAGCTATATGATTCGTTTAATGTAGTCATGATTGAAGCTCCACCAAAAGATAAGTTTCCAATGGTAATCATATTTGCTGCATTAGCTTTCATTTTCTTGATTGTGTGATCCACGCGTTGGAATAAAAACAATGGAAAACACTCCTTCGTGTATACAGTATTTTTTTATTATACTTCTTTTTGCTAAAAAAAGGTAGAGCATATTTAGAATAGGCGGGTTAACATGAAACACAAAGTGTACCAATCACTAATTGAATTAACGAACGGAAAATGGTCCTCATTAGCAATTCAACGCTTTGCAAAATCAAGCTGGAGTCGAAAAATTATTCCATCATATATTCGTACATATAGAATTGAAATGAAGGAAGTTTCCCAGTCTATTGATACATTTCCAACATTGCATGATTTTTTTATTCGGAAAATCCAATCGCAATATCACCCAATCGTAAATGGAGAAATGGTAGCAAGTAGTCCTGTAGATGGAAAAGTAGAGTCAGCAGGTTCTATTACTTCTAATGGTACATTTTTAGTGAAGGAAAAAGCGTATACAGTGACTAATCTTCTAGGTAATGTAGATCAAGCTTCTCTCTATGTAGACGGTACCTATATTGTGTTTTATTTAAGTCCTGCCGATTATCATCGCATTCATAGCCCGGTAAATGGCCATGTTAAAAAACAAGTGACTCTTGGTGAGAAATCATATCCAGTAAATCAAGCAGGTTTAACGTATGGAAAAACCCCGATTAGTGGAAATTATCGTCAAATCACAAATTTAATTTGCTCGAATCTAAAACATTGTGCTGTCATAAGTGTTGGTGCTATGTTCGTCAATTCAATTCAAATGACTAACACATCACGAGACTGGAAAAAAGGCGAAGAAATTGGTTATTTTACTTTTGGTTCTACAGTAGTTTTACTATTCGAAAAAAATGCGTTTCAACTTGATTCATCCATTACTCCTGGTTCTCGAGTACGAGTGGGTGAGAAAATAGGGAGTATGTTATAATCATTACAGAAAAAAGGTTGAACGGAGTGTGTCACGGTGTACAAAAAATTTTTACCAAGCGAATTTGTGAATAATGTATTTGACATTTCACCTGAACGATTACTTGAAAAAGGAATTCGCGGAATCATAACAGATTTAGATAACACACTTGTTGAATGGGATCGTCCTGAGGCAACTCCAAAACTTGTGAACTGGTTAAAAAGCATGAAAGACGCAGGGATTCAAGTGACAATTGTTTCTAATAATAGCGAGCTTCGAGTGAAATCTTTTGCAGATCCACTTGGTATTCCATTCATATATAAAGCACGTAAACCAATGGGCAAAGCGTTTCGTAAAGCACTTAACACGATGGATGTAAAAAAGGAAGAAGTTGTCGTTATTGGAGATCAACTTTTAACGGATGTTGTTGGTGGGAATCGCATTAATTTGCACACAATTTTAGTATTACCAGTAGCAAAATCAGACGGTTTTTTCACGAAATTTAATCGTTTGGTTGAACGACGAATATTTAAAGCTTTAAAAAGAAGAGGTTATGTAACTTGGGAGGAAGAAGTTTGACAACTATACCAACATGTATCGGATGCGGTACACAAATACAAACAAATGATACGAAAGCACCTGGCTTTGCGCCACAGTCTTCGCTAGAAAAAGAAATAATCATATGCCAACGTTGTTTTCGCTTGAAAAATTATAACGAATTACAACCTGTATCATTAACAGACGATGATTTTTTACGCATCTTAAATAGTCTTGGAAATGAGCAGGGGTTAATTGTGAAAATTGTCGATATCTTTGATTTCAATGGCAGTTGGTTACCAGGTTTACACCGCTTTGTAGGAAATAACCCAATATTACTAGTGGCGAACAAAGTAGATTTGCTACCTAAATCAGTCAAAAAACATCGTGTGATTAAATGGCTACAACAAGAAGCAAAAAAACTTGGCTTGAAACCAGTTGAAGTGATGTTAGTTAGTGCTCATAAAGGTACAGGAATGGTTGAAGCTATGGAAGCTATTGATCGCCTTCGAGATGGTAAAAATGCTTATGTGGTTGGTTGTACGAACGTTGGAAAGTCAACGTTCATTAATCGCATTATCAAGCAGGTTACAGGTGAAAAAGAAGTGATTACAACTTCTCACTTCCCAGGTACAACACTTGATTTAATTGAAATACCGTTAGACGATAATCAATCTCTTTATGATACGCCAGGGATTATCAATCATCATCAAATGGCTCATTATTTAGATTCATCTGAACTTAAATCAATTATGCCCAAAAATGAAATCAAGCCAAAAATATTCCAGTTAAATGCGGGACAAACGTTATTTTTAGGCGGTCTAGCTCGATTTGACTTTATTCAAGGCGAGCGCTCATCGTTTACAGTTCATATTTCTAATGAATTAAATATTCACCGAACGAAACTTGAAAATGCTGATACCTTATATGCTGAACATTTAGGCGAAATGCTAGCACCACCATCTACAAAATTTAAGGACAAGTTCCCATCACTTGTACGTCATGAATTTTCGATTAAAGCAGAGAAAACAGATATCGTGTTTTCAGGTTTAGGGTGGATAACTGTCAATCAACCAAACGTGGTCATAGCAGCATATGCTCCTAAAGGTGTAGAAATACAAATTCGTCCATCGCTAATATAGGGGGCTGCTAACTTGAAAAAATGGTACGCGGTTATCGGTGACCCGATCTCTCATTCAATGTCACCAAGCATGCATAGTAAGTGGTTTTCCGATTTAACAATCGACTCCACTTACATTCCTGTGCAAGTCAAAAAAGAAAAACTAGCCGATGCTGTTCACTCATTAAAATCTTTAGGAGCAAGTGGTTGGAATGTAACGATTCCACATAAAGAAGCCATTTTGCCATTTTTAGATCAAATAGATTCTTCAGCAGAACTAATGGGCGCTGTTAATACAGTTGTTGTAGAAGAAGATGGCACATTAACAGGTTACAATACCGATGGCATTGGGTTCGTTAATTCACTAGAAGAAGCAATGGGTTTAAATCTTAAAGAACTGCCTATTTTAATCATTGGTGCTGGTGGAGCAGCAAGAGGAATTGCTTTTGCATTAAAAGAGCAAGGCTATGTAAATCTCTCATGTGCAAACCGCAGTTTTTCAAATGCACAACGTTTAATCGCTGATTTGAAAAGTGGTCGTGCCCTATCGCTAGAGCAAGCAGAAGTTGAACTGGCAGACTTTAAAATCATCATACAAACAACGCCAGCGGGTATGATAACAACTAATGTAGACATGCCGTTGTCACTTAAAAATGTAACATCTTCAGCAATTGTTGCAGATATTGTGTATAATCCATTATTGACGCCATTTTTGGTTGAAGCAAAAGATCGAGGAGCACGTTGTTTAAATGGAGTGGGGATGTTTGTGCACCAAGGAGCATTGTCATTTCAAAAGTGGACAAATCGCAAACCAGATACGAAGCAAACTATAGAGCAAGTCCAACAAATACTAGGAGGTCCACATGTTAACAGGTAAACAAAAACGTTTTTTACGAAGCGAAGCTCATCATTTATCAGCTATTTTCCAAGTTGGAAAAGGCGGAGTAAATGAACATTTAATTAAACATATTGAAGAAGCGATCGAAACTCGTGAATTAATCAAAATCAGCATTTTGCAAAATTGTGAAGATGATAAACAAGAAGTAGCAGAACAATTAGCAAAAGGTACGAAATCAGAACTAGTTCAATTAATTGGTTTAACAATTGTGTTATACAAACCATCAGTAAACAATAGAAAAATTGTGTTACCAACAAGAGGCTAACGATGAAAGAAGTGTGCATTTTTGGAGGAACTTTTAATCCGCCACATATTGGACATTTAATTATGGCGAATGAAGTTTATCATGCATTTCATTTTGATGAGATCCGCTTTATGCCGAATGCAAAACCGCCCCATAAAGAAGCGACTCAGCTAGCCACAGGTGAACAACGACTTCGCATGATTGAACTAGCAGTTGAACCATTCTCATATTTTACTGTGGAAGCGCTTGAAATAAATCGCGGTGGGGTATCCTATACGATTGATACGATGAAGGAATTGCAAACGCGAGAACCACTTACGAAATTTAGTTTTCTAATTGGTGCGGATATGATTGCCTATTTGGATAAATGGTTTGAGATAGATGAGCTTGTAAAGGATGTTCGTTTGATTGGCGTACGTCGTCCAGGATATGACGAAAAATCGAAATATCCGGTCACATTAATCGATGCACCATTAATTGATTTATCATCAACGATGTTACGTAATCGTCTAAAAGAAGGTAAAGACGTTTCCCTACTTATCCCGGAAAGTGTAAAAACTTATATTCGTCAGGAGAAGTTGTATGAATAGAGATGATTTGTTAAATGCTATACGTACAAGAATGCCTGAAAAAAGATATGTGCATACTTTAGGAGTAATGGAAACTGCTATTGAATTAGCGAAAGTGTATGGTGAATCTGAAAAAGCTGCAGAACTTGCTGCTATTTTACATGATGTCGTGAAATTTGCAGATCGAGACTGGATGAAACAAACCATTATCAAACAACAAATGGATCCAACACTTTTAACATTTCACCATGAATTGTGGCATGCTCCTGTGGGGGCATTCGTAGCTCAGCAGGAATTTGGGGTAACCAATCAAGATGTCTTAAATGCAATTTGCTACCATACCACTGGTCGTAAATATATGTCCAAACTTGAGAAAATCATTTATTGTGCTGATATGATTGAACCAAATCGAAAATTTTCAGGTGTCGATGAATTAAGACAGCAAGCTGACCAAGGACTCGAATTATTAATGAAGGCTTGTGTAAAACATTCCATTCAATTTTTAATAAAAAAAAATCAACCGGTATATCCGGATTCCATTCATTGTTACAATGATTTGGTTACACGAAAGGAAAATGACTGAATGACAGTTCCAACATTATTAGAAATAGCGTATAAAGCAGCAGATGACAAACGTGCAGAAGATATCATCGTATTAAATATGCAAGGTGTATCATTAATTGCAGATTATTTTGTGATTTGTCATGCAAACTCTGACCGTCAAGTACAAGCAATAGCAAAAGAAATGGCAGATCAAGCAGGCGAAGCTGGATATGATGTAAAACGTCTAGAAGGCTATGACGCAGCTCGTTGGGTATTAGTCGATATGGGTGACGTTGTTGCTCATGTATTCCACAAAGACGAACGTCAATTTTATAACTTAGAACGTTTATGGGGAGATGCACCAATTATCTCTGTAAACTTAGAAGCGTAATGTCTAGTTACAAAGAGTTTGCGCACATTTATGATGCATTAATGACCGACATACCTTATGACAATTATGTTCATAAGGTTGTTTCGTGTATAGAAAATGTGAAAGGTAAATCTCTATTAGATATTGGTTGTGGAACCGGAGTCCTGTCTGCAAAATTTGCAGAACAGGGTTTTCTTGTTCAAGCTGTAGATTTATCTGAAGAGATGCTTGCAATGGCGTCTGAGCGTTTTCAAACAGAAGGCTATCATATTCCTTTATTTCATATGTCTATGACTGAATTAGAAGGTTTTCAAGATTTAGATGTGGCGATTCTTTCGATAGATTCGTTAAATTATCTGGAAGATGAAGATCAAGTTCTTCAAACATTACACAACATATATCAATTGTTGACTGAAGATGGTCAGCTATTTTTTGACGTTCATTCTATTTTTAAAATGGATGAATTGTTTTTAGATGGACCATTTACATATGAAGATGAAAATGTTGCCTATATTTGGCATACTGAAGAAGGCGAACATCCACATTCTATCTATCATGATTTAACATTTTTTATGAAAAACTCAAATGGCTCATATGATCGTTTTGAAGAAAGTCATTTTCAGCGCTCGTTTGATGTAAGTATGTATCTATCATTTTTACAAAAAGCTGGTTTTACTCGAATTGAAGTAACAGCAGACTGGTCAAATGAATCTCCCAAAAAAGACAGTGAACGTATTTTTTTTCATGCAATTAAATAAACTCTCCGTTTCTTTTACAATAACTTAAAAGAAAACTTTCCAATTTAGAGCAATTCGTTTATAGTATGTTTAACTCCATAAGAATTGCTCTCTGTAGGAAAGGATGACCCAGTCTGAATCCTTCATGGATAAAAAAACATACGAATAAATTAGTACTTGTATGTGCTGTAATAATTTTGGCTATTTTATTATTTCAACCCTTTTCCCACAAACCGGCCCCCCCTCTTGCCGGTACGCTTGAAACCATCCAAAACCCTATCCCAAGTACAATCCCAACTGAGAAACATCCTGAAACAAGTCCAGTCAGTATTAAAGAAAGTGAATCTGTTGTCGTTGATGTAAAAGGACAAGTCCATAATCCTGGTATGTATACATTACCAATGGGCAGTCGTGTGCTTGACGCACTCCAAATTGCAGGAGGGATACTTCCAACTGCAGAAGAAAAAGAGTTAAATTTTGCTGCGAAGTTAGTTGATGAGATGGTGATTTATGTGCCGTTCATTGGAGAAATTGATGTACCTACGACAGTTGTTACAAAGCCAGGTACGACGACAGAATCACAATCCACAATCATCAACATCAATACGGCGGATGAAACGACATTAACGACGCTCTCTGGTATTGGTCCGTCTAAGGCAAATGCTATTGTTACTTACCGTGATGAAAAGGGACTTTTTCAATCCATCGATGAACTAAAAAAAGTAACGGGTATTGGTGATTTAACATTTGAAAAATTAAAAGACTTTATTTCGGTTGAATAAATCATATTCAATTGACGTGTGAAACATATTCCCACTAAACTAGATAAGAGTTTACAATCAGGGGGCGTTTTTATGGAGCGAATAACATGGGATCAATTCTTCTTGGCACAAAGCCATTTACTAGCATTGAGAAGCACGTGTACAAGATTAGCGGTAGGTGCGACAATCGTTCGTGATAAACGAATCATGGCAGGTGGTTATAATGGTTCCATCTCAGGAGGAGACCATTGTATTGATCAAGGATGCTATGTTGTAGATCATCATTGTGTCCGTACGATTCATGCTGAAATGAATGCCTTACTTCAATGCTCAAAATATGGCATTTCAACGAATGAAGCAGATTTATATGTGACTCATTTTCCTTGTTTACCATGCACAAAATCAATTATTCAAGCAGGAATTCGACGTTTATATTATGCGAAGGATTATAAAAACAATGAATATGCGACTCAATTGTTCAAGCAAGCAAGTGTAGAGGTTGTCCATGTGCCTTTTGATGAACGAAAAATCGATTTCCTTAGTGATAAAAAAATAACTTTGTACTTAGAAATGCTTCAAAAATTAAGAGAGAATGGAGTTTCTGCTGAAGAATTGGCTTCATATGAAGCGCAGGTGAATGAATTATTTGGCAAAACTATTGGAACCAACGACTAATCTATTTAGCAATTGCAGCCATTATATCAACGAGTGCTTCAATTGCTTCAATTGAACTTCTTTTTGTACATGCATTCATTTTTATGTTGTTTTTTCGAAAACGCTTACCGAAAACATTTATATTAAGTTATGTCACTATAGCCATTTTTTTCTTTATCCATGCTGAAGCGAAATTGTCTATTGGTGATCAAAAAATCAAACAAGATAGCGTTATTCAACTAACATCTATTCACAGTATAAAAGGGTCTAAATTACGTGGTTTTGCCATTTCAGAAGAAAAACAGAAGTGGTATCTCACATATACTTTTGTATCAGAAGATGAGAAGAACATGTTTCAAGAACAATCATTGACACGTGCAACGTTTGTATTGAATGGACAACTAACAGAAGTACCGATACCAGCTCATGACTATGCGTTTAATATGCAAACCTATTTAACGAGCCACGGGGCATCTGGGATGTTGTCTGTCACTTCATTAGAAAAAATCTCAGAGCCAAGTGGTTTTTTTGGTTGGATTGCAAATAGACGTTTTCAAATGAAAAAGCATATTGAAGTCCATTTTCCACTTTCCCTTCAACCTGAAGCAAAAGCCTTATTGCTCGGATTACGAGATGACGTGGACCAACAACAAACACGTGCCTATCAAATACTTGGTATTACCCATTTGTTTGCCATTTCGGGGTTACATGTAGCATTCTTAACCTTTATTTTTTATCAGTCGATGTTAAGACTATCAATTAGAAAAGAAGTTGCAATTTGGTGTTTGTTAATCTGTTTACCTATTTATGCAATTTTAGTAGGTGGAGCTCCTTCAGTGTGGCGTGCTGTTGGGGTTGTGGAAATACTGTTACTTTCAAAGCAAATGAATAAACGACTGTCGATTGAAGATGCATTTGCTCTAAGCTTACTATTTTCTATTTTTATACAACCGGGTGTGTTATTGCAGATTGGTTTCCAATTATCTTATGCAGCAGCTGCGTCCTTGCTTTATTCTTCGCCTTTTTTAAAGAAGCAAACAAGTGTCTTCAAACAATCATTTTGGATTACATTTCTTTGTCAAATCGGAGTAGCCCCCATACTTCTATTTCATTTTTATGAGATTTCGTTATCCTCCTTTATTGTTAATTTATTTTTTGTCCCTCTTTTTTCAGTTGTTATTTTACCCATCAATTTACTATTATTTCTAGTGTCGTTTATACTACCTTACTTATCAGATCTAATTTTTCTCTTATATGAACCGCTACGTTTAACTCTAACGACGTTTATTTTGAAAATAGCTTCTATTCCGCATCAATTGTGGAATCCAGGCAAACTTTCCAACTGGCAAGTTGTGATTGCATACTTAGGTGTGGTGAGTACTTTTTTTGTTTTAGAAATTCAATATCCACTGAAAAAAATGGCGTTGACACTAGGACTTCCTATCGTATTAATTCAAGCAACACCGTATTTCGATTCATCCATCGAAGTGACATTTTTATCTGTAGGTCAAGGAGATGCTACGCTTATTGAACTCCCTCATCAAAAAGGGGTAATTCTTATTGACTCAGGAGGTTTATTACGATTTGGTCAAGAAGCTTGGAAACAAACAGACGACCCATTTGAAATTGGGCGAGAAGTGGTTGTACCTTTTCTAAAAGGGCGGGGCATTCACTACATTGATAAATTTATTTGGACACATGCAGATAGTGACCATATAGAAGGTGCGGAAGAAATTTTAGAAGAAATAAGTGTGGGAGAAATCCATGTGACACCAGGTGCTACTTCCGAATCAGCTTTGCAACAAGCCGTTCAAACAGCTATGCTCCAGAAGATTACAATCAAAGAAAAACTTGCAGGGGATAGCTTTCAATTGGGAGATACGCAATTTATGTATGTTTCTCCACAAGATACAGAGTATAAAGGAAATGACGATTCACTAGTTTTATATACCAAACATGAACTGTTTACGGTTTTGTTGACAGGAGACTTAGAAAAAGATGGGGAAGAGGAATTGTTAAATGCGTATAAAGGCTTACAAAATATCGCTTTACTAAAAGGTGGGCACCATGGAAGCAAAACTTCGAGTACTTTGCCATTTATTAAAAAACTTAATCCTAAAATAACTGTTTTTTCAGCGGGAAAAAACAATCGTTATGGGCATCCCCATGTTGAAGTAGTTAATAGGTTTAAGGAAAATCAAATGCCGACACTAACAACGGCAGATGTGGGCTCGATCCATGTCCGTTATAATAATAAGGAAATGACCATACGTACGACTTCAGATAAGGGCATAATAAAAAGAGACCTATCACAATGAAAAGTCTCTTTTTTACTATTTTATCTTGTAATCAAGTCAATTACCGTCGGAATGGTAAATATCACTGCAAAGAAAACAAATGATACTACGAAAGCAACACCCGAGTCAATCGCATCGTTACGTGTGGATTGGACATTCTTTTCAAATTCGTGCATAACTATCCCTCCTAATACAACTTTTATTATAAGGGATTCTATAAAAAAAATCCATAAACATCAAGTTTTTTTCCTGTATTTCAAACGAAAGACACATTTTGTTCAAAACCGGAGCATTTTATTTTCATGTATAATAGAAACGAATGTGTGTTATAGGAGGTTTCTCATGTTTTCAAGTACCTGGAAAAAGATTCAACAAGGTGATTTTAGTCCGATTTATCTACTTGTCGGCACTGAGCATTACTTTTTCGACGAAACAATTCGTCGCATGAAAGAATCACTTAATCAAAATGGAGAAACGGATGTATTACTTTTTGATTTAGATGAAGTGCCCGTGCAATACGTAATTGAAGAAGCAGATACGATTCCATTTTTTACAGAACGAAAATTAATCATCGCTAAAAATGCCTCTTTTTTAAAAGCTACTGAAAAAGGAAAAGAGAAAATAGATCACGATTTAAAGAAGTTTGAGAGTTGGGTTCAGAATCCTTCTGAAACTGCGATTACTATTTTTATTGCACCTTATGAAAAACTAGACGAACGCAAAAAAGTAACAAAGTTGATGAAAGAAAAATCTCTTTTATTAGTAGCAAAACCGCTCGAAGGAAATGATTTAGTGGTATGGGTTAAATCCATAGTAGCGCGCGAGAAAAAAACGATGACGAGTGAAGCGATTACACGATTAATTGAAACAGTTGGACAAGACTTAGTTCAATTGCAATCAGAAATACATAAGATGGCAACTTATATCGGAGAAGGCCTAGAAATCACTAAGGATGAAGTAGAGCTGCTGATGACACGAACATTAGAGCAGGATGCATTCCAGCTACTCAATGCGTATTTGCGCGGGGATACGACAACCGCCTTGACGGTCTACCATGATTTGTTGCGGCAAAAACAAGAACCGATTATGTTAACTGCATTGCTAGCTTCTCAAATACGCTTACTATCTAATGTGAAATACTTGCAAAAAAAAGGGTACCACGCACAAGCCATTGCGAAACAACTAAAAGTGAATCCATACCGAGTGAAATTAATTGTAGAAAGTAGACAACAAGTTAAAGAACAACGTTTGTTGCAAGTTTTACATAGACTTGCAAGTGCAGACTATCAATTAAAAACGAGTAGTGGCAGAAGGGAACGTATATTAGAATTATTTTTAATGAATCGATTGTAATAAACAGCCCTGATTCGCTAGTGTATGAAGCGAATCAGGGCTATTTAATGTTCGGTGATAGATTGAGAGTTGCAAAAATAACTACCAAAGTTGCAATAATAACGCCGATCAACAAAGAATTACTCTTAGTAAATCCGATATTCAACTTTTCCAATAAAAAAAGACCAGATTCGAATTTCGAATCTGGTCTTTCATATATTTACGCTTTTTTCATTAACTGAGCTTTTTTACGAGCCGCTGTGTTTTTATGAAGTAATCCTTTAGAAGCTGCTTTATCTACTTGCTTGATAGCAGTTTGTAAAAGTTCTTTTGCGTTTTCTTCATTGTTAAGTGAAGCAGTTTCAGCTTTCTTAACCGCTGTACGCATTTGAGACTTCGTGTGAGAGTTTTGTGCGTTAGCAGAAGCATTCGTTTTTACACGTTTGATTGCAGATTTGATGTTTGGCATATCTTTCACCTCCTAAAAAATAATTCTTTCCGATCACGTCGCATCTCATCGTCAGTTTCGCTCGTTCACATGCTTACTTTCTCGATCTGCTCGTGTCTAGAAAAGAATCCGAGATACATAGATTCTCGAATTAAAAATTTGCGCAATTAAAGGACGCTTTTTGCTTTAAGCATTAAAGTGTAATTCTAAATACAACAAGCATTATTTTATCAAACCAATAGTTAAATTGCAATAGATTCACGCAAAGAATATTTACTTGACACCTTGGGCACACTTTTCTTGAGGTGATAAGAATGAGTAAACGGAATTTAATGCGTACTGATTTGATAGACGAAGCGAACGAAGTAGTACAACATCGAACTAAAAAAGAGAAAGATACCCTATATGATACGCCAGGCATTCAAATGAACGAAGATCGTAATGGGCGCGTTATTATTACGCATATTGAAACAGATGCAAGTGGGGCTGAATCCATAGGCAAAAAGGAAGGGACATATATTACCTTATCCGTACCCACATTAACAGTTGAAGATGAAGACGGATTTAAACAGCTCGAACAACAACTTATTTCATCATTGAATGATATTCATCAACTTCTGAAACTTTCAAAGGAATCAACAATCGCTGTGATCGGTTTAGGGAATAAAACGATTACTCCAGATGCAATTGGGCCATTAGCTATTGATCTGTTCCATGAAGAAATGTTCTCTTTATCTTTTGAACCTGGTAAAGTCGTATTTTTTGCACCTGGTGTAACTGGACAAACAGGACTAGAAACATTTGAATTTGTAAAAGCGATTGCTGAACATGTAAAACCAGATTTAATCCTGGTTATCGATGCGTTAGCAGCTCGTAATCAAGACCGCTTATGTAAAACAGTTCAAATCACAAATACCGGAATTCATCCAGGTTCAGGTGTAGGGAATATGCGCAATGAAATTTCTTTTGAATCATTAGGAGTCCCAGTAACTGCAATTGGTGTTCCTATGGTGGTGGATGCCCCAGTACTAGTTGTGGAGGCGATTGAGACTGTATTTAAAGTTATATCGAGTCAGATAGGAGAAACGACGAAAGCATCTTCAGCGCTATCTGTGGGATCTTGGTTGAGAAGTACAGACGCACCAATTAACATTGAAGCGATTAAGCCTATTTTCGGGGAATGGACTTCCTGGTCATCTGATGAGATACGCGCTCTCTTGCAAGAAGTTTTACCGCCACATCATCAACAATTATTTGTAACACCTAAAGAAACAGATTCTTGGGTGAAGAGACATGCTGAATTGATACAATCTGGTGTGTTGTCCTGGTTACAAGACGATGTTTTTAGTTCTACCTCGCCCTAATCCTACGTAAGTTGTAGGAGGAGGGGTGAAGAATGCGCAAAACATTGCAGAAGGTCTTGAGTTTCTATCTATTTTTATTTTTACTCCCTATTTTGATGATTAAGCTTCCTATGCTAGCTTTTGGAACTAATGTCACCCAACAAGTTGAGAAAAGCCCGATAGCATATGCGGCCAATGTAGTAACAAAGGAAGTTACAAAAGAAGTAACTACGGAAACGGTAGAAGATCCATTTGACATTTTATTATATTTCACGCATTCACATGAAGCGTTTCATCCGATTGTTGAAAAGTCATCCGGTATAAAAGCAGTAAATTATCATCCTTCTAAGAATATAATGAATGTTAGCGCACTTCTCACTCAACATTTTCAATTAAACGGTGCTTCTGTAGACGTGTTACCATATGACAATATGCAAGAAATGAAAGCATCAGGACATAAGTTTCATGAAGCGTATACTAAAATGCGACCGGTATTAAAAAAACAGTTGGAATCAAAAAAATACGATGTAATTATTGATTTGCATCGGGATTCACTTAAGCGTGAAAGAACAACAATTGTATCAAATGGAACGGAATACGCACAAATTATTCTTGTAGTAGGAGCAGAACATAAAAACTATAAATTTAATGAAGCATTTTCCAAAGCGGTCTCCAAGGAAATGAACGGAATGGTACCATCCATTTCCAAGGGCGTCCTTGCAAAAACTCACGATACTGGGAATGGTATTTATAATCAAGATTTATCAGATCGGTCATTATTAGTAGAATTAGGTGGTATTGAAAATACAGAAGAAGAAATAAATCGGACTATTGCCATACTATCGAAGGCAATTTCTGTTGTTTTTGAAAATTCTAAAGGTAACTAACATTGAAGTAACGGGAGTTCACTGCTATAATTTTAAATAGTTTAAGTAGGAGTGGACATCACATGAATCGAGAAGAACGTATTAAACGTCAACAAAATATTCGAAACTTTTCTATTATCGCCCATATCGATCACGGCAAATCAACATTAGCCGATCGGATTTTAGAACAAACAAAAGCATTGACATCTAGAGAAATGAAAGCCCAACTTCTTGATTCAATGGATTTAGAACGTGAACGTGGAATTACCATTAAGTTAAACGCTGTACAATTGAACTATCGTGCAAAAGATGGGGAAGATTATACGTTCCATTTAATTGATACTCCTGGACACGTCGATTTCACATATGAAGTTTCTAGAAGTTTAGCTGCATGTGAAGGGGCAATTCTAGTTGTAGATGCTGCGCAAGGTATTGAGGCTCAAACATTGGCAAATGTTTATTTAGCTTTAGATAACGATTTAGAAATTTTGCCGGTCATTAATAAAATTGATTTACCTGCTGCTGATCCAGAGCGTGTTCGTGCTGAAATAGAAGAAGTGATTGGTTTAGATGCCTCGGAGGCTGTACTAGCTTCTGCAAAAGCAGGTATCGGAATTGAAGAATTACTTGAACAAATTGTCGAAAAAGTCCCTGCTCCAACGGGCGATCCAGAGGCACCTTTAAAAGCACTTATTTTTGATTCGCTTTACGACCCTTATCGCGGTGTAGTCGCGTATATACGTGTAATGGAAGGGACTGTTCGTCCAGGGGATAAAATTCTTATGATGGCGACAGGTAAAGAATTTGAAGTAGTCGAAGCGGGTGTATTTACACCTAAAGCAACACTTCGTGACGAATTAACTGTTGGAGACGTTGGTTTCCTAACGGCAGCAATTAAAAACGTTGGAGATACACGTGTTGGTGATACGATCACTAGTGCGGCGACACCGGCAACTGAATCTCTACCAGGGTATCGACGCTTAAATCCAATGGTTTACTGTGGTTTGTATCCGATTGATACAGCAAGATACAATGATTTGCGTGATGCACTTGAGAAACTTGAGTTAAATGATGCAGCGCTTCAATTTGAACCTGAATCTTCTCAAGCTCTTGGTTTTGGATATCGTTGTGGATTCTTAGGACTACTTCACATGGAAATTATTCAAGAACGCCTTGAGCGTGAATTTAACATCGACTTAATTACTACTGCTCCAAGTGTAATCTATGATGTTCATATGACAGATGGGGAAATTAAAAAAGTGGACAACCCCGCAATGATGCCAGAGTCACAAAAAATTGATAGAATTGAAGAGCCATATGTAAAAGCGACAATTATGGTGCCAAACGATTTTGTAGGTACGGTAATGGAACTGTGTCAAAAGAAACGTGGGAATTTCATGAACATGGATTATATCGATAAAACTCGGGTGAGTATTATTTATGAAGTTCCACTTTCTGAAGTAGTATACGATTTCTTTGATCAATTAAAATCAGGGACAAAAGGTTATGCTTCATTCGATTACGAATTAATTGGGTATAAACCGTCTAAACTTGTGAAAATTGATATTTTATTAAATGCAGAACAAGTTGATGCTTTAAGCTTTATCGTGCATAATGACTTTGCTTATGAACGCGGTAAAATTATTGTTGAGAAGTTAAAGAAATTAATCCCAAGACAACAATTTGAAGTGCCAATTCAAGCAGCTATTGGACAAAAAATTGTCGCTCGTTCGACAATAAGTGCCATTCGTAAAAATGTTCTTGCTAAATGTTACGGTGGAGATATTTCGCGTAAAAGAAAACTTCTAGATAAACAAAAAGAAGGTAAGAAACGTATGAAGCAAGTAGGGTCCGTAGAAGTTCCTCAAGAAGCATTTATGGCTGTACTGAAGATGGATGAAGATTGATAAAAATATAGTTGAGTAAAGGGGGCTACTTGTTAGCCTTTTTTTTCATTAAGAAAGTAGGAAGACCATGATTAAAGGAGTCTACATTCACATTCCTTTTTGTCATCAAATTTGTCATTACTGCGATTTCAATAAAGTTTTCTTTAAAAATCAACCAGTAGACGCATATATTGAAACGCTAGGTTTAGAAATGAAGATGTTTGTTGAACGAAATCGAGATCAATTACATATTGAAACAATTTTTCTTGGCGGGGGAACACCTACTGCTCTTAGCTCTACACAATTACAACGTTTATTTGTACTTATTAAGCAATACATTCCACAAAATTTCTTACAAGAGTTCACTACTGAAGCAAATCCAGATGAATTGACACATGATAAATTGGTGGTAATGAAAAACAATGGAATTAACCGCTTGAGTATAGGAGTACAAAGTTTCAATGAGGACATATTAAGTCGATTAGGACGCACACATTCAAACCAACATGTATACAAAACCATTCAAATGGCAAAAGACATTGGCTTTACGAATATCAGTATTGATTTAATGTATGGTCTGCCTGGGCAAACCATGGAACAGTGGGTAGATACATTAGAAAAGGCTCTGGAACTAGATTTGCCGCATTATTCTGCATATTCACTGATTGTCGAGCCGAAAACGGTGTTTTATAACTTGATGACAAAAGGTAAGTTGATCTTGCCAGGTGAAGATCTAGAGGCTGACATGTATGAAGTATTAATGAATGCGATGGAATCTAAGGGTATTAATCAATATGAAATTAGTAATTTTGCAAAATCTAATTTCCATTCAAAACATAATAACTTATACTGGGACAATGTGTCATATGCTGGCTTTGGTGCAGGTGCACACGGCTATGCTAATGGAATTCGTTATGCAAACATTGGTCCAATAAAAAAGTACATGGATGCAATAGAATTGGGAGAGTTCCCTGTTAATTCAACTCATGAAGTAACAGCAAATGAACGGATGGAAGAAGAAATGTTTTTAGGTTTGAGAAAAGTGTCAGGAGTCAATAAACATCATTTTGAAGAAAAATTCGGTGTTTCCATGGAAGACGTATACGGTCAAGCACTTTCAAAACATATATCCAGGGGTTCCATCGTCATAAAAAGTGATACGGTTGCCTTGACAAAAAAAGGAAGATTTATAGGAAATGAAATTTTTCAATCCTTTTTGATGGAATAACACATATTCGTTGACTTTCGTCATTGAATTTGATAATTTATGTATGAGTATTAGCACTCGCATGAGTTGAGTGCTAACAGAGGTGATAATCTTGTTAACGAACCGACAATTGCTAATTCTACAAGTAACAGTTGATGAATTCATTCTAACTGCTCAACCTGTAGGATCAAGACAACTTTCGAAAAAAGAGGAAGTTCCATTTAGTCCTGCTACAATTCGAAATGAAATGGCTGATCTAGAAGAGTTGGGTTATTTGGAAAAAACGCATACGTCGTCAGGTCGAATTCCTTCTGAAAAAGGGTATCGATTTTATGTTGACCATTTACTTAAGCCTCAACTTGCCTCAACAGCTGACATTAAGCAAATTCAATCTGTCTTTCAAGAGAGAATTATCGAGACGGAACAAGTGATACAGAAAACGGCTATGATTTTGTCTGATTTAACAAGTTATACGTCGATTTTACTTGGACCAGATGTGCGTAAACATCGAGTTAAACGATTTTCAATTGTTCCACTCACGAGTGATTCGGCAGTAGCAATTATTATTACGGATTCTGGTCATGTTGAAAACCGATTGTTCCAATTGCCACAAGGACTTACGGCTTCTGACATTGAGAAAATGGTAAATATTTTAAATGAACAGCTGACCGGTGTTCACTTGCATGAACTTCAACGTGTTCTTGAAAAAGAGACGGCCGCTTTATTAAAACAACATATTGGTCGATACGGTGAACTCATGACTTCGTTTGGGGCAGCAATTTCAAGTCCTCATGAAGAAAAAGTATTCTACGGCGGCAAATCAAAACTGCTTCAACATCCGGAGTTTAACGACTTGCATAAAGCACGTGGTTTAATTACGATGATGGATCAAGCTAATCAAATATCACAATTGTTTTCACCGAATCAAGTGGGTATTCATATCCGCATTGGTTCTGAGAATAACCTTTTGGCAATGGAAGGCTGTAGTGTCATAACGGCATCCTATACCATAGGGGAAGAACAAATGGGTTCAATTGCAATTATTGGACCAACAAGAATGGATTATCAGCGAGTAGTCACTTTGTTAGATGTTATGAGTGGCGATTTGTCTCGTGAATTAACACGAATTTTGCGTGGTTCACGATAAAGAAGGAGGAAATAAATTTGTCGCAAACTGAAGAAAAGCAAACTGTAAAAAATGCGGAGAATCAAGAACCCGATTCACTAATTGAAGAGCAAAATGCTTCTGAACTAGAACAATCAATTCAAGAAGAAAGCAATGAGGAACCAAGTGAGTTCGAACTGCTTCAACAACAATTAACTGAAGAAACGAACCGTCATTTACGGTTGCGTGCAGACTATGAGAACTTTAAACGTAGAACGCATTTAGATCGTGAAGCTGCGGATAAATATAAAGCACAAAGCTTGCTTTCAAACTTGTTACCAGTACTTGATAATTTCGAGCGTGCTATGCAAGTTGAATCAGCTTCTGAAGAATTGAAATCACTTCGTAAAGGGCTAGAAATGGTCTTCAAAACACTCCTCGAAGCTACTGAAAAAGAAGGCTTGCAAGTGATTGAAGCTGTAGGAGTATCGTTTGATCCGAATCTGCATCAAGCAGTTATGACCGAAACTGATGACTCAACAGACGTTGGTACAGTATTACAAGAGTTGCAAAAAGGATACAAATATAAAGACCGTGTACTTCGACCATCCATGGTTAAAGTAAACGAATAAAATTAATTTTTATACAACTAGGAGGAAATAATAAATGAGTAAAATTATCGGTATTGATTTAGGAACAACAAATTCATGTGTATCAGTTCTTGAAGGTGGAGAACCAAAAGTAATTCCAAATCCAGAAGGTAACCGCACAACGCCATCTGTTGTCGCATTTAAAAACGGTGAACGTCAAGTAGGCGAAGTGGCTAAACGCCAATCAATTACAAACCCAAATACAATTCAATCTATTAAGCGCCATATGGGTACTGACCATGTAGTTAAAGCTGAAGATAAAGAATATACACCACAAGAAGTTTCTGCTATGATTCTTCAATATTTAAAAGGCTATGCTGAAGATTACTTAGGTGAAAAGGTAACGAAAGCTGTTATTACAGTTCCTGCTTACTTCAATGATGCACAGCGTCAAGCAACTAAAGATGCTGGTAAAATTGCAGGTCTTGAAGTAGAACGTATCATTAACGAACCAACTGCTGCAGCTTTAGCTTACGGCTTAGATAAAATGGATGTAGATCAAACAATTTTAGTTTTTGACTTAGGTGGCGGTACATTTGACGTATCTATTTTAGAACTTGGTGATGGTGTGTTTGAGGTCCGTTCAACTGCTGGAGACAACAGTCTTGGTGGAGATGATTTCGATCAATTATTAATGGACTATTTAGTAGCTGAATTCAAAAAAGAAAACGGCATAGACTTATCTAAAGATAAAATGGCTACACAACGTTTGAAAGATGCTGCTGAAAAAGCGAAAAAAGATCTATCAGGCGTTACGTCAACACAAATTTCATTGCCATTTATTACAGCTGGCGAAGCAGGACCACTTCATTTAGAAATTACATTAAGTCGTGCGAAATTTGACGAATTAACGTCAGCACTTGTTGAGCGTACAATGGTACCTACTCGCCAAGCCCTAAAAGATGCAAATCTTTCACCTGCACAAATCGACAAAGTTATTTTAGTTGGTGGATCAACACGTATTCCATCTGTACAAGATGCAATCAAAAAAGAAACTGGTAAAGAACCACATCGTGGTGTTAACCCAGATGAAGTTGTTGCAATGGGAGCTGCAGTACAAGGTGGCGTATTAACAGGAGACATAAAAGACGTAGTACTTCTTGATGTAACACCACTATCACTTGGTATCGAAACAATGGGAAGTGTGTTTACGAAGTTAATTGAACGCAACACGACAATTCCAACGTCTAAATCTCAAACATTCTCAACAGCTGCAGATAATCAACCAGCAGTAGACATTCATGTGCTTCAAGGTGAACGTCCAATGTCTTCAGATAACAAAACTTTAGGTCGTTTCCAATTATCGGACATTCCACCAGCACAACGTGGAATCCCTCAAATCGAAGTAACATTTGATATTGATAAAAACGGGATTGTAACAGTTAAAGCGAAAGATTTGGGAACTCAAAAGGAACAAAATATTACGATCCAATCTAATACAGCATTAACAGACGAAGAAATTGAACGTATGGTTAAAGAAGCTGAAACTAATGCAGATGCAGATAAAGTGCGTAAAGAAGAAGCTGAATTGAAAAACGAAGCAGATCAAATGGTATTTATGACTGAGAAGACATTAAAAGATCTTGAAGGTAAAGTTACTGATGAAGAAAAGAAACAAGCTGAAGATGCGAGAGATGAGTTAAAAGTTGCACTTGAAGCAGGTATCTTAGAAGACATCCGCACGAAAAAAGATGCATTAAACGAAATTGTTCAAGCCTTGACAATGAAAATGTACGAGCAAGCAGCAGCTGAAGCTCAGGCAGCAGAAGGTGCTGAAGGTTCAACAACAGATGATGGAGTCGTAGACGCAGAATTTGAAGAAGTAAACGACGACGACAAAGTTAAGAAAGACTAAGTAAGACAAGTAAAAAGTCAAAGCCTGGACTTCCAGCTTTGGCTTTTTTAATGTCTTTGGCATTGGAGATAAGCTCGTGTTACAATAAGCTTTATCGTGCAAAAGTGTGTCACAAGTTACCTATATTAATTAAAGACAATAATGACAACTAACTTCAGGGTGGCTCGACTAATTTATTGGGGAATAACCATTGAAAGAGTCCATTTAATTTAAAAGTATAAGCAGGAGTGTGACGAATGAATAAACGAGATTACTATGAGGTACTTGGTTTAACCAAAGGTGCTTCCAAAGAAGAAATAAAAAAAGCGTATCGAACATTATCAAAACAATTTCATCCTGATATTAACAAAGCAGAGGATGCTGTTGATAAATTTAAAGAAATCACAGAAGCATATGAAATTTTAAGTGATGACCAAAAGAAAGCACAATATGATCAATTTGGCCATGCTAATCCAAACCAAGGCTTTGGTGGCGGAGGAGCAGATGGTTTCGGATTTGACGATATCTTTAGTTCATTCTTTGGTGGTGGGGGATCACGTCGTCGTGACCCAAATGCACCACGTAAAGGAGAAGACCTTCAATATTCAATGACTATTGATTTTGAAGAAGCTGTGTTTGGTAAAGAAACTGAAATAGAAATCCCAAGAGACGAAACATGCGAAACGTGTCATGGAAATGGAGCTAAACCTGGTACTACTCCAGAAACGTGTCACCATTGTAAAGGAACTGGTCAACTAAATGTTACGCAAGATACGCCATTTGGTCGTATGGTTAATCGTCGTGCTTGTCATCACTGTCAAGGGTCAGGAAAACTAATTAAAGACAAATGTTCGACTTGTCATGGCAAAGGTAATGTGACAAAACGCAAAAAAATTAAAGTTTCAATTCCAGCAGGTGTTGACGATGGTCAACAGTTACGAGTGACAGGTCAAGGTGAACCAGGTAAAAACGGTGGCCCTTCAGGCGATTTATATGTTGTATTCCGTGTAAGACCACATGCGCGATTTGAACGTGACGGAGATGACATTTATTTTGAACTTAAATTAACATTCCCACAAGCATCATTAGGGGATGAAATTGAAGTTCCTACGGTACATGGAAAAGTGAAATTAAAAATTCCAGTTGGCACTCAATCTGGAACGACTTTCCGTTTAAAAGGAAAAGGCGTGAAAAATGTACATGGTTACGGAATGGGTGACCAACATGTAGTAGCGAAAGTGATTACACCTTCTAAACTAACTGAAAAACAAAAACAACTTCTTCGTGATTTTGCTGAAATAAGTGGCGATATTCTTGAAGAGCAAAGTAGTTCATTGTTTGATAAAATCAAACGTACGATAAAAGGTGATTAAGGAGTTGACGTAGGTGAAGTGGTCAGAGCTATCTATTCATACAACACATGAAGCAGAAGAAGCAGTTTCGAATATTTTACACGAAGCAGGAGCGAGTGGCGTTGTCATTGAGGATTCAAAAGAATTTGGACGTGAACGCCAAGATATGTTCGGTGAGATATATGCTTTAGATCCAAATGATTTCCCTTCAGAAGGCGTTATTTTAAAAGCTTATTTACCCACTACAAGTTTTCTTGGGGAAACAGTGGAAGAAGTGAAGCTCGCGATCAACAACCTTATCAACTATGATATTAAATTAGGTAAAAACGAACTAATCATAAGTGAAGTAAATGAAGAAGACTGGGCGACTGCTTGGAAAAAGTACTATCATCCTGTGAAAATTTCGGAACGTTTTACCATAGTACCTACATGGGAAACATATGAGCCAGTTTCAACGGATGAACTTATTATTGAACTAGATCCTGGTATGGCATTTGGGACAGGTACTCATCCAACTACTGTGATGTGTTTACAAGCACTCGAAAAGACGGTTAAACCAGGAGACTACGTAACTGATATTGGTACAGGTTCTGGCGTATTAGCCATTGGGGCAGCTTTACTTGGTGCTAAACACGTCCATGCAATTGATTTAGATGAGGTTGCAGTACGGTCTGCTGAAATAAATGTTAAATTAAATAAAGTCGAGCAAACTACGGATGTCGTTCTTGGCAATTTAGTGGATACAGTAAAAGAACCATCAGATGTTGTAGTCGCAAACATTTTAGCTGAAATTATTATGTCATTTACAAGTGATGCATTCAATGTCGTGAAAGATGGCGGAATGTATATCACTTCTGGAATAATCGGATCGAAAAAAGAAATTGTAAAAAACTCACTAGAAATAGCCGGATTTATCATTGTAGAAGTAATGATGATGGAAGACTGGGTTACAATTATTTCGACGAAACCCTTAAAGGAATAAATTAGCGATGCAAAGATATTTTATTCCACAACCATTTGTAGATGGGACTTCAGTCATTTCAGGCGAAGATGCTAAACATATTCAAAAAGTCATGCGAATGCAAGAAGGACAATCCGTAATTGTCGTATCAGAAGGTCAAGCGTTTGAAGCGATTATTGAAGTCTTTGATGGCTTTGATGTTCGCATCAAAAAAAAATCTAAATCTTTGCTTTCGAATGAACTACCGAAAAATGTCACTATTTGTTGTGGTTTGCCTAAAGGTGAGAAATTAGATTTAATTACGCAAAAATCAACTGAGCTCGGCATGCACGAATTAATTCTCTTTGAAGCAGAACGGTCAATCGTGAAATGGGATGCAAGTAAAGGGAAGAAAAAACAACAGCGTTTACAAAAAATCGCCAAAGAAGCTGCTGAACAATCCCATCGAAATGTAATTCCTGAAATTCATGACATCGTTACTTTTAAAGGGCTCCTGCAACAGTCCAAACAATATGATGTATTACTCGTCGCTGATGAGGAAAACGCAAAGCAAGAAGATAGAACTCGTTTTGTTGAAATATTATCAAAAACGCATGATAAAAAGTCTATTTGTGTAGTGTTTGGACCTGAAGGCGGGTTATCAAGAAATGAAATACAACTACTATTGAATCATGGTTTTCAAACTATTTCATTAGGCCCCCGTATACTAAGAGCTGAAACAGCGCCACTTTACGTGCTCTCAGCTATGTCTTATGAATTTGAATAAGAATTAATATTGTTAACTATCAATCCAGTGCATCAAGATGTACTGGGTTTTTTAATGATAAGAATCTTTAATAGTGGTAAAATAAAGAGGTACGGACAACTTCTGAAAGGGTGAAATCATTTGACAACAAATATGGCATTAATGATTGATCATACATTATTAAAATCTGAAGCGACAAAAAAGCAAGTTGAAAAACTATGTGCAGAAGCAAAAGAATTCACTTTTGCATCGGTTTGTGTCAATCCAACATGGGTAAAAACATCAGCTGAACTGTTAACGGGTAGTCTTGTAAAAGTATGTACAGTTATTGGCTTTCCATTAGGAGCGTCTACACCTGAAACGAAGGCATATGAAACAACTGATGCAATAAACAACGGAGCAAGTGAAATCGACATGGTAATGAATGTTGGTGCATTAAAATCACAAGACCTTGAATTGGTGAAACGTGACATCGAAGCTGTAGTAAATGCAGCAAAAGGGAAAGCAATTGTGAAAGTTATTTTAGAAACTTGTTTGTTATCAAAAGAAGAAATTATTGTAGCAAGTCAACTTTCTAAAGATGCTGGAGCAGATTTTGTCAAAACTTCAACTGGCTTTTCGACTGGTGGAGCAACAATTGAAGTTGTTGCTTTAATGCGAGACGTAGTTGGTCCAGACATGGGTGTAAAAGCATCTGGAGGCGTTCGTAGTTTGGAAGATGTTCAAAAAATGATTGAAGCTGGAGCTACAAGGATTGGTGCAAGTTCAGGCGTTCAAATTATGCAAGGTCTAACTTCTAAATCAGACTATTAATTACAACAACGTATTGACCAAAATGATATGGTACGATATAATCTTGGAGTACGTAACACTAGGTTATGTATTGACGTGTGTTCGGAGGGGGGGAAAGAGAGATGTCAAAAACTGTCGTTCGTAAAAACGAATCGCTTGAAGATGCTCTTCGCCGCTTCAAACGTACTGTTTCTAAAAGTGGAACAATACAAGAGATTAGAAAGCGCGAATTTTATGAAAAACCAAGTGTGAAGCGTAAAAAGAAATCAGAAGCTGCGCGTAAACGTAAATTCTAATTAGATAATAATTCGCTATTTTCATGAATGTTAGCGTATAAAACGTAAAAAGTATTCAATTAATACGCATAAACGATAGTGATTAAATATTTAATATCCCTACGTTTCTTAGTACGTACTACTTGAAGACTAAAGAAAGCCAATATGTAAGCTGGGAAATCTTTTGATTTCTCGGCTTATTTTATTTTATTTTATTTTTGAAACTTTTCTTCTAGTCATCCGTACATAATATAGGAAGCCGATTTGTCACAAAGATAAGGAGGATCGTTATGAAATGGACACGTGTTATAAGTGGCTATTTATTGCTCTTAATATCTGTTCTATTAATCTTGCCTAACTTGCCCGTTAGCGCATCTGAAGTTTATCGAATTCCAATTCAAAAAGAAGTGGAAAAAGGTTTGTATGCTTTTTTACAACGAGCTTTTGAAGAAGCCGAAGAGGCAGGCGCCGAAGTTGTTGTTTTAGACATCAATACACCTGGCGGCTTTGTGAATTCTGCTGAAGATATTGCGAAGTTAATGGATGAAACACCCATAGACATAGTCGCTTTTATTAATGATGATGCGTTATCAGCAGGTGCATTTTTAGCGTTACATGCAGATAAAATTTACATGGTTCCAAGTGGTAGAATTGGAGCTGCAGCTGTAATTGACGGCTCTGGAAATGCAGCAGAAGATAAAGCGAACAGCGCGTGGCTTACCTCCATGAAATTTGCAGCTGAATCATCCAATCGAGATCCGCAATTTGCGCTTGCTATGGCTGATGAAAAGATTGATTTGCCACAATATCGTGCAGAACGTGGAAAACTCTTAACTTTGTCTGCTAATGAAGCCAGAGAAGTAGGATACTCAGAAGGAACTGTTGCATCTTTCGAAGAATTAATTACTAAATTGAATCTTTCAGATGTAACTGTTACTGCGGTAAGTGAAACGCTAGCCGAAAAAGTTGCTAGGTTTATAACTAACCCGATTATCGTGCCTATCCTCTTGTCAATTGCTAGTTTAGGATTAATTGTTGAACTGTATTCTCCTGGATTCGGAGTGGCTGGCACTATGGGATTAACAGCAATTGGGTTATTCTTTTTTGGACATTTAGTAGCTGGTCTTGCAGGATACGAATCCGTTCTTCTATTTGTGATTGGACTGGTACTTGTGGTAGCAGAATTCTTTTTAACAGGTGGAGTTTTGGGTATAATAGGGTTAGCGTTAATTATTGGTAGTATACTTCTTGCGGGAGGTAATGTGGTTCACATGGGAATAGCTGTGTTAATCGCGTTATTCGTTGCAATTGTGGGAATGGTGATAATCATGAAATTCTTTGGAAAGAACATGAAACTATTTAACAAGATTATTTTAAAGGATTCGACCGATACGAAGCATGGCTATGTATCGAACATAAACCGTGTTGAGTTAATTGGGAAATCAGCATTGAGCATGACACCTCTTCGTCCATCGGGTACAATTATATTAGAGGGTGAACGAATCGATGCGGTCACTGAAGGTGGCTATATCGAAATGGGTAAAGTAGTAAAAATCATTAAAGTTGAAGGCTCTCGTACAGTTGTTCGAGAAGTCACAGAAGGAGTCGAAGAAGCATGATTGAAGGAATTACAGGAAGTGCAATCGGCATTATCATTGCGATTATTGCCGCATTTATTTTACTATCAATATTCTTAACGTTTGTTCCAATCGCGTTATGGATATCTGCAGTAGCTGCTGGAGTAAGAGTTAGCATATTTACTTTAATAGGGATGAGATTACGTCGAGTTATTCCATCTCGTATTGTAAATCCTTTAATTAAAGCTGTAAAAGCAGGTTTATCGGTAACAATTAATCAATTGGAAAGTCATTATTTAGCGGGTGGTAATGTTGACCGCGTTGTAAACGCATTGATAGCAGCTCATAGAGCTAATATTGATTTACCTTTTGAACGTGCAGCAGCAATTGATCTAGCTGGTCGTGACGTATTAGAAGCTGTTCAAATGTCTGTTAATCCGAAAGTAATTGAAACTCCGTTTATTGCAGGTGTAGCAATGGATGGTATTGAAGTGAAAGCAAAAGCACGTATTACCGTTCGTGCAAACATCGATCGTTTAGTCGGTGGAGCAGGAGAAGATACAATCGTTGCACGTGTAGGTGAAGGGATTGTATCAACAATTGGTTCAAGTATTAATCATAAAAAAGTTCTTGAAAATCCAGATATGATTTCTCAAACCGTTTTATCTAAAGGACTTGATTCAGGTACTGCATTTGAAATTTTATCCATAGATATCGCGGATGTTGATATTGGTAAAAATATTGGTGCAGAACTTCAAACTGAGCAAGCTGAAGCAGATAAGAAAATTGCCCAAGCAAAAGCTGAAGAACGTCGTGCAATGGCTGTTGCTACTGAGCAAGAGATGATTGCAAAAGTTCAAGAGATGCGTGCTAAAGTTGTAGGTGCTGAAGCTGAAATTCCACTTGCAATGGCAGAGGCATTACGTGAAGGTAATTTTGGTGTAATGGATTATATGAATTACAAAAATGTTCAAGCTGATACTAGTATGCGCGATTCGATTAGTAAAATTGGCGACGATAAATCAAAAACTGATTTAACTGACTAATCCTGATCAGTAGCCCTTGAAGGAGGGATTTTACAATGGAAGTTATTATTTTTGGGATTATTGTATTTATCATTAGTGCAATTACTAAACGTAAAAATCCGAACGCTGGTGGTGGGACTCCTGATCCATCCATGTCAAAACCGGTTGATCAACGATCGACGACAAAAATTGAAGATTATGCAAGAGAAGTCTACGCGGATATGCAAAGGCAACTTTCTGATAACCAGCCTTCAACGCAATCTAAACCTGACGTAGAATACCAAATGGAAAAAAGACAAACTGCACCTTCACCTTCTAAACAAATAGACAAACAGCGAGCTACTAGACGGCCTGGAAGACTTTCAGCGCATCAGACAGTAGATCATGTTAGCGTGAAGACAGCTGACCCTTACTTCCTTGTACCGACGAAAAAGAGTGATATGCTTCAAGCAATCGTGTTTTCAGAGATTTTATCACCTCCAAAATCTAAAAGATAACTCATGACCTCCTTTCCATCAGCATATACTGATGGAAAGGAGGTCTTTTTCTGTTAAATAATCATTTGCAATTATCTCCATTTATTCATATTGATGACTTTGAACACATTCGAATTAATGGACCTTTTGAATTAGTCTTACTAAGTCCGCGTTTGTGTAAACTAAGCGGACAAGGATTTACTTTGACGATTGAATCTCTGGATACCATTATTTCAACCATGAATGTAGACGAAGTTACAATTAATGTACGAGACTTAACGCGTCTTGAACTTCGGAAAATGGATATAGTTTAATGACAACTAATAAAAAAGGTCGTAAGATTACATGTCAAATTAAGCCTCATAATGGAATGTATTCCTTCATTCAATCATTAAAAGAAAATAAAGTTTACATAATAAAATTATTTACTAGTAAATCAGGTGTAACTTTTACAATACTAGAAAAAGATTTACACATAGTTCGACGCGTTAGAAAACAGTATAAGATACCTATACATTTTTCAAGACCAGATGCTAAACAAATTATCCAATTCGAATGGACTATTATTATTGGTTTACTAGGTTTTATTATCCTTCCTTATCTATGTTCTTTATTTTTATGGCAAATATCCATTGAAGATGTTTCGGATGAACGAAAAGTTAAGCTTGAAAGAGAATTACAAGATTTACATGTAGGTGAAAGAAAAATAATGGATAGTCTTGCAACCGATTCAGAAATTAGACAAGTTCTTTTGGCGAATAACCACGATTTATCTTGGATTCATATTAAACGCACTGGTTCTAAAATGAAGATTACTTCTGTGCCAGCACCAGTAATAATTAGAGAACAAATTGATCAGCAGAAACCTTCAAATTTAGTAGCATTTAGAAGAGGTATTATCACACATTATGATCTTCGTTCAGGTGAACGTTTAATTTCGATAAATGAAACGGCAAACAAAGGAGATGTACTTGTAACTGGGGTTTTAAAAAAAGGAGAAAAAGATGTGATTGTCGGTGCGGAAGGGCAAGTGTTTGCTGACTTTTGGTTGGAAACATCTTTTCAGATACCTACAAAAATTGTGTATGATAAATTCTCTTCTGAACAAGTGAAAATTCTCCAAATATCACCATCTTGGAAGGAATTTAAAAAAGAACAAAATACCGAGAATTTTACAGAACTAATCAAAAGTGTTTTTCGTATCGAGCGAAATACCATCGTTCAAAAATCAATACTACCGGTAAGTGAACAGTGGATCCAAGAAGCATTTCTCCCTATGCTGAGGATGAGAACAGCTTCGAGTTTATCACCAAAAGGAAGAATAATGGATGAAAAAATTTTACACATGACATGGTCAAATGATAAAGTAAAAGGGAACATATTGTATTATATGAATGATAACATCGCAAGCAAAAGTCCGATTCATCAAGGAGACTGAGAATGCCGGAAGAACATACGGAATTACACGTTCAAGATCCAAATGAAGCCATCTTACTGCTAGGAATTTCTGATGGTAATATGAAGTTAATCGAACAAGAGCTTGCAGTTAAAATCATAACTAGAGGGGAATCGATTCGTTTAGTTGGGGAGTTAGATAAAAGAGCAACTGCTAAACTACTGATCGAACAACTACTCAAAGTCATTCGAAAAGGTATAAATATTAATCAAAGAGATGTAAGTACAGCGATTGAAATGAGTTCTGCTGGAACTTTGGAATACTTTGCGGAGTTATATGACGAAGAAATCGCTCGAAATGTAAAAGGCAAAGTAATTCGCGCTAAAACAATTGGACAACGCGAATATATTCAAGCTATGCGCCATAAAGATTTAGTATTTTGTATTGGTCCAGCCGGGACAGGCAAAACCTATTTAGCTGTCGTTCACGCAACACAAGCATTAAAGAACGGTCATGTAAAAAAAATCATTTTAACTCGACCAGCTGTTGAAGCAGGGGAGAGCTTAGGGTTCTTGCCAGGCGATTTAAAAGAAAAAGTAGATCCTTATATACGTCCTTTATATGATGCACTTCATGATGTACTAGGGACAGAGCAAACGGCTCGATTTATAGAGAGAGGTACCATTGAAATTGCCCCTCTTGCTTATATGCGTGGCCGAACACTAGATGATGCGTTTGTCATTTTAGACGAAGCTCAAAATACCACGAAAATTCAAATGAAGATGTTTTTAACTCGACTAGGCTTTGGGTCGAAAATGGTTATTACAGGAGATAAAACTCAAATTGATTTACCACGTGGTGCTGAATCAGGGTTAAAAGTAGCTGAGAAAATTCTGCATAACGTCAGTGGTATTCACTTTCAAATGCTTGAGCAAGGAGACGTTGTCCGTCATCCGCTCGTCGCAAAAATTATTCATGCATACGAGGAGCAGCAGTCTGAATAAGACTGCTGTTTTTTTCAATTCTTTTACAATTTCCTATGTAATAGTACAAAATTCTTGATATGATAGTAGGTAGAAGATGGGGTGATGTAGTGAATAGCTGGTTTAATAAAATGCAATCACTTGTAGGCTATCGAACTTTTACCATTTTAACCTTAGTGATTACAGGATTACTCCTATTCTTGCTCCTGCTAAATGGTGTCCGGTCAGAAACGTATGATATTAAACAGTTTCAACTGTCGAACGACACAATCCGTGCTGTAAAAACTGTTGAAGATCCAGTTAAGACGGAAGAAGAACGTAAAAGAGCGGAATCAGAAGTAACGAGTGTCTATCAATTTTCTGATGAAATTGGTGATAACAACTCATCAATTGTCACTTCAATATTTGATTATGTATTAGAAGTAAAAGCTCAATCAGGTGAAGAGCCAATAGAAAATCAAGTAAAAGAGTTAAAAGAAAGCCTACAAGTCCTTGAGACAGCGGGTGTAGACCTTAGATTTGCAGAAGATGCATTAACTTCATTACTATTACTAGATAACAGTAAATTAATCAATTTAAGCGATTTACTTTCAACTTCTATAAGAAATATCATGAGTAAACCAATTCGCACTGAAGACGTATCGAATGCTAAAAATGAAATTGAAAAACGTATGCGAGGAAATGAGGAAATTCCAGAAATAGTATTACCAACTGCTGTATTAATTGGTCGCTATAGTATTAATGAAAATGAAACTTTAAACGATCAACTAACGCAAGCTCGAGTTGATCAAGCGAGAGCGAGTATAGACCCGACACGTATTCTTCAAGGACAAGTAATTGTTCAAGAAGGGCAAGTCATCGATCGTGAAGTGTATCGTCAACTTGGTTTAGTTGGTATGTTAACGAATCAATCTTCATTAAAACCTATTTTTGGATTGATTCTTTTTATTTCTCTTTGTTTATGGCTCGTACATATGCAAATGACGAAATGGCATACTGATAAAAAAGAGCGTCAATCGGCACTTTTAGTCGTAATGATCATATTAATAATGTCAGTTGTTGGAATGAAGTTAATTAGTTTAGTATCAGATAACTTTGATGTAACCATTGCGTTTTTATTTCCTACTGCATTAGCACCAATGCTCGTACGTTCTCTTATCAACGAACGTTTTGCAGTTTTAGTGGCTTTCTTAACTGCGGCTGTAGCGGGAATTGTTTTTCAAGAAGGATATTCTGTTGTATTACAAATGGAAATTACTTTGTATATCTTATTTGGAGGTTTGGCAGGATTATACGTGATTCAAGGTGCTGAAAAACGGTCACACTTATTGCAGACTAGTATGAGCGTAGCTATTGTCAATCTTATTTTTATGGCATTTTACTTGTTAATGTCTCAATCGGATTTCGGACTTTCGGAGCTTCTATTCTATGGTATAGCCGCATTAACTTCTGGTCTGTTATCAGGTGCGTTAACCATTGGGTTATTGCCTTTTTTCGAAACAGCCTTTGGAATGATTTCTGCAATGAAATTAATCGAACTATCAAATCCGAATCACCCTTTGTTGAAGAAAATTTTAACCGAAACACCTGGAACTTATCATCATAGTGTCATGGTCGCAAATTTAGCAGATGCAGCTTGTGAATCCATTGGTGCTGATGGTCTGCTAGCGAGAGTAGGTTGTTATTATCATGATATTGGTAAAACGAAACGACCTGGGTTCTTTATTGAGAATCAGATGAGTCATGCGAACCCACATGACTCCTTGCCTCCGGAAAACAGTAGAGATATAATTCTATCCCATGGTAGCGACGGCGCAAAATTATTACGAAAACACAAAATGCCGAAAGAAATAATTGATATTGCCGAACAACATCATGGAACAACTTTATTGAAGTATTTTTATCACAAAGCTAAAGAGGATGGAAAAGAGGTAAAAGAAGAAGAATATCGTTATGCAGGTCCAAAACCTCAAAAGAAAGAAACAGCGATTATTTGCATTGCAGATAGCGTAGAAGCTGCGGTTCGTTCAATGAAGCAACCTACTTCTGAGAAAATAGATGAAATTGTCTATTCAATAATTAAAGATAAATTACACGATGGGCAGTTTGATGAATGTGATTTAACGTTAAAAGAGCTCAAAATAGTTGAAAATGTTTTGTGTGAAACGTTAAATGGGATTTTCCATTCACGGATTGAATACCCTCAATAAAGGAGAAGTTCATGTATCTAACATTAGATTTAATCGATGAAACACAGTCATTATCAATTAAAAACCTAGAGTTGATTGAAAAGATGTTACACCATGCTGCTGAGGTAGAAGGAATAGAGGCAGGAAGTGAATTATCTGTTACATTTATTACCAATGATGAAATTCAACAAATTAATCACGAATACAGAGGGAAAAATGTTTCAACCGATGTCATTTCATTTGCGATGGAAGAACTAGGTGAAGGGGAAATGGCTATTGAAGTCGAAGGGGCACCACGCATGCTGGGTGATATTATAATTTCGGTCGAACGTGCTAAAGAACAAGCAGCTGATTATGGTCATAGTGAAGAAAGAGAATTGGGTTTTCTAGCTATTCACGGCTTTTTACATTTACTGGGATACGATCATATTGATGTTGCGGATGAACAAGAAATGACTGAAAAACAAGAAGCCATTTTACAATCTTTTGGATTGAGACGTGAACAGGATGAAAAACAGTAATTTTACTTCCTCATTCAAGTTTGCGTTTGAAGGAATTATCCATGCTGGTATGCGAGAACGAAATTTTCAATTCCACTTGTTTGCCGCAACTGTTGTTATTATTAGTGGAGTTTTTAGCCGTTTATCAACTATTGAATGGATTCTTCTAATCTTATGCATTTCCGGAATGTTATGCTTGGAATTAGTCAATTCAGCTTTAGAAAGAGTAGTTGATTTAGCGTCACCTGATATTCATGATTTGGCAAAGCAGGCGAAGGACATGAGCGCTGCTGCAGTTCTTGTGTTTGCCTGTGCGAGTGCTATAATCGGGGTACTCATCTTTATACCTAAGTGGATGGAAATTTTTAATTGAGGTGTTTGAATAATGGATAAATTACAATTGATGGAACAATCAAAAATCGCACGCGAAAATGCGTACGTACCATATTCGAAATTTAAAGTAGGTGCTGCTTTAATAACAAAAGAAGGAAAATTATACCACGGTTGTAATATTGAAAATGCTGCCTATAGTATGACAAACTGCGCAGAGCGTACAGCGATGTTTAAAGCCGTTTCTGAAGGCGAACGTGATTTTGCTTCACTTGCAGTCGTTGCAGACACAGAAGGCCCTGTATCGCCTTGTGGAGCCTGTCGCCAAGTGATTGCGGAGTTTTGCAAGCCAAACATGCCCGTGTATTTAATTAATTTAAAAGGTGATATTCAGGAAACTACAGTTGCAGAACTGTTACCTGGTGCATTTTCTCAGGAGGATTTAACATATGTTGGAAGTTAACGAAGGATATAAATCAGGTTTCATTTCAATTATTGGTCGACCGAACTCTGGGAAATCAACTTTCTTGAATCGTGTAATTGGACAAAAAATTGCAATTATGAGTGATAAACCACAAACGACAAGAAATAAAGTCCAAGGCGTTTTGACGACTGATAAACAACAAATGATTTTTATCGATACACCAGGAATTAATGAGCCTAGACACAAATTAGGTGATTTCATGTTAAAAGTGGCTAAAAATACTCTACGTGAAGTTGATGCCATATTGTTGATGGTGGATTCAACTGATCGTATAGGAAAACAAGATCGTTATATTTTAGAAATGTTAAAAGGTAATGAAACTCCAGTATTTTTAGTGATGAATAAAATTGATTTAATTCATCCCGATAAGTTATTGAGCGTTATTGAATCCTTCCGCAAAGAATACGATTTTGCTGATGTATTACCAATTTCTGCGTTAGAAGGGATAAATATCGAGAAATTACTTGAGGTTTTAACAGGATATTTACCAGAAGGACCTCAGTATTACCCTGCAGATCAAGTGACAGACCATCCTGAACGTTTTATTATTTCTGAATTAATTCGCGAAAAAGTCCTTCACTTAACTCATGAAGAAATACCACATTCAATTGCAGTTGTGATTGAGAAAATTAAAAGAGAAGAAGATAGTGAAATGATTCGTATTAATGCGACAATCATGGTGGAGCGAGATTCACAAAAAGGAATCGTCATCGGGAAAAAGGGTGCTCTTTTAAAAGAAGTTGGGGTGCGTGCTCGTAAAGATATAGAAATGTTACTTGGTACTAAAGTATTTCTTGAGTTATGGGTAAAAGTTCAAAAAGATTGGCGTAATAAAAAAATCCACTTACGAGATTTTGGATTCCGCGACGACGAATATTAATAAAGGGCGTGTGGGCAGTTGCTGAATCGAGTCGAAGGCATTGTCTTAAAAACCCAAGATTACGGAGAATCTAATAAAATAGTGACGCTCTATTCTCGAGAATTTGGTAAGATTACAGCGATGGCTAGAGGAGCAAAAAAACCTGCAAGCCGTTTAGCTGCAATTACTCAACCTTTCACGTACGGTTCCTTTCTAATTCAACAAGGTCGCGGAATGGGAACCATGCAACAAGGGGAGCAAATAGAATCGTATCGACATATTCGAGAAGATATCGAAGCGACGGCGTATGCAAGTTTTGTTGTTGAACTAATAAATCGGGCAGTCGAAGATAGCACACCGCAGCCTGCAATTTTTAATTTACTTCAACAAGCTTTACATGCAATTGCAGATGAATATGATCCTGAAGCCATTGCGTTGTTTGTAGAGTGGAAAATGTTGCCGGTAACTGGTATTTATCCAACCTTACATCAATGTGCCAATTGCGGTGCAACAGATGGTGAATTTTCCTTTTCTTTTCAACAAATTGGTTTCTTGTGTCACCGGTGTTTTGCAGTAGACCCATATATTGTTCGTTTAACACCAGCTCAAGTTAAGCTTATTCGAACTTTTTACACGGTAGCGATTGACCAAGTGGGAAAATTAACATTAAAAAAAGAAACAAAAAAATTTATCAAAAAGATAGTACGAACAATATATGAAGAACAAACAGGGATTCGTTTAAAGTCCCAATCCTTTCTTGATCAACTCGACCGTTTACCTCAATATTTTCCTAAAAAAGAAAATCCGTCTACATCCCAAGAAGAAGGGGAGTAGACGGATTTTTTGTTGAAAAAAAAGACAATCTTTTATCTTTTATTAAAGTGACAGCTTCCCACGTTGTAGTCGAACTTGAGTGGGCAATGTGTTATCGCTTTTCTAAAATTAAAACTCTAAATGCTTTTCAATATACGCTTTTACATCAGCGATTGGCATACGTATTTGTTCCATTGAGTCACGGTGACGAACTGTCACTTGACCGTCTTCTACTGAATCAAAGTCATACGTAATGCAGAAAGGTGTTCCAATTTCATCTTGGCGGCGATAACGTTTTCCGATTGATTGTGACTCATCATAATCCACCATAAATGACTTGCTTAAATCAGCAAATACTTCACTAGCACCTTCAGATAATTTTTTTGATAAAGGCAAAATAGCTGCTTTTACAGGAGCTAAAGCTGGATGGAAACGTAAAACTGTGCGCTTGTCATCACCTTCAAGAGCTTCTTCTGCATATGCATCACATAAGAAAGCCAAAGTTACACGGTCCGCGCCTAGTGAAGGTTCTATACAGTAGGGTACATAGCGTTCATTTGTTAAAGGATCAATATAATTAAAATCTTCACCTGAATGTTCCATATGGCGTTTTAAATCAAAGTCAGTGCGGTCTGCAATGCCCCATAGTTCTCCCCAACCGAATGGGAATTTATATTCCACATCTGTTGTAGCAGAAGCGTAGTGAGAAAGTTCTTCTACATCATGATCACGCAAACGAATATTTCCTTCAGTTAAACCTAAGTTTAACAACCAGTTTTTACAAAAGTCGCGCCAGTAAGCGAACCATTCTAAATCTTCGCCGGGTTTACAGAAGAACTCAAGTTCCATTTGCTCAAATTCACGCGTACGGAACGTAAAGTTACCTGGTGTAATTTCATTTCTAAAACTTTTACCTATTTGTGCAATACCAAAAGGCATTTTTTTACGCATTGAGCGTTGAACATTTTTGAAGTTAACAAAAATTCCTTGTGCTGTTTCAGGGCGCAAGTAAATGTCATTTGAAGATGATTCTGTAACACCTTGAGAAGTTTTAAACATCAAATTGAATTGTCGTATATCCGTATAGTCTTGCGCGCCACAATCTGGACAAACTATCGAGTGTTCTTTAATGAGTTCTTCCATTCTTTCGAAAGAAAGGCCGTCAACTATTAATTCAATACCTTTTGCGTCGAGTGCTTCTTCGATTAATTTATCGACGCGATGACGTGTTTTACACTTTTTACAGTCAATCATTGGGTCGTTAAAATTTCCAATATGTCCTGAAGCTGACCATACTTTTGGATTCATTAGAATAGCTGCATCTAATCCTACATTGTATGGAGACTCTTGAATGAATTTGCGCCACCAAGCTTTTTTAATATTGTTTTTTAGTTCTACTCCTAGTGGACCATAGTCCCAAGTATTGGCTAATCCCCCGTAAATATCTGATCCAGGAAAGACAAAGCCTCTGTGTTTCGCTAAACTAACAACTTTTTCCATTGTGATTGTCATAAAAATCCCTCCAAAATAAAAATAGCACTCGTCCCCGGACATTTAATGTCCGGGGACGAGTGCATAATACCCGCGGTTCCACCCCAGTTGATTGCAAAATGCAATCCACTTTAAAAAGCATGACTCAAGGACGCCTTTTCATGTTCGATACAGACTTTCACTATCTCTGCTCGCTTAAGATGAACATTACTTATTACCCTATCTTCGTCTATATAATTTGAATAAATCATAGCATAGAAAAATGAAAAGTGCTACTCAAGCACGATACTAGATAACAACTCCTAAATAGTATATACTATTTAACATTGAGTATAACACTTTTTGAGGCGGTGAGTCCGATCGAACTCAACAAACGTCAAGAGGAAATCTTGGGTATAGTTAAAGAAAACGGTCCTATTACAGGAGAACAAATTGCAGAACGTTTGCATTTAACAAGGTCTACACTTCGACCGGATTTAGCGATTTTAACGATGGCTGGATTTCTGGATGCAAGACCTCGTGTAGGTTATTTTTATTCAGGTAAAAAAACAGGTCAAGCTGTAACAGATAGCATGATGAACATGAAAGTAAGAGACTTTCAATCGATACCCATTGTGGTAACTGAAAATATGATGGTATATGATGCTATCTGTCATATGTTTTTAGAAGATGTAGGAACTTTATTCGTTGTAGATAAAAATGCTTATTTAACAGGAGCATTATCAAGAAAAGATTTACTTCGCACAAGTTTAGGTAATAAAGAATTAAACAAAATTCCTGTGCATATTATTATGACTCGAATGCCAAATATTACGTATTGTTTTAAACATGATTCTCTTATTCATGCTGCAAAAAAACTGATTGATAAACAAATAGATGCACTTCCTATTGTGAAAGAACATCCAGACGGATATGAAGTAATAGGTCGAATAACGAAAACGAATATAACAGGTGCTTTTCTGTCATTAGCGGAAAATCACGATTTGTGAGGTGATGAAAACCATGAAAAGACTAAACATATTTATTGTTTCAGATTCAGTGGGAGAAACAGGAGAGTTAGTTGTGAAAGCAGCGGTTAGCCAATTTCGACCGGGTTTGCAAGATACTTCATTAAAACGTTTTCCTCATATTGAAACGATTGATCATGTAAAAGAAATTGTTCATTTGGCAAAACTTCAAGATGCGATGATTTTATATACGCTTGTTCAAAAAAATATGCGCTCTACTTTGCAAAAAGACTGCGCAAATCAAGGAGTTCTATCTATCGATTTAATGGGTCCTCTGATGGACACATTAGAAGGTTATTTAAATGAAATTCCATTTGAAGAACCAGGACTAGTTCGTAAACTTGATGACGATTATTTCAAGAAAATTGAAGCGATTGAGTTCGCTGTAAAATATGATGATGGTCGAGATCCAAGAGGCTTGCTGCTTGCGGATATTGTCTTAGTAGGTGTATCTCGTACTTCAAAAACTCCATTGTCACAGTATTTAGCTCATAAACGATTTAAAGTCGCTAATGTACCGCTTGTTCCTGAAGTGGAACCGCCAGAAGAATTATTTAAAGTAAATCCTACAAAATGTTTTGGTCTCGTTATTTCACCTGAAAAGCTAAATTCCATAAGGAAAGAGCGTTTAATTGCTTTGGGATTAAATGATGATGCGAGTTATGCAAAATTAGAGCGTATAGAAGAAGAAATTGAACATTTCAACAAAGTTGTATCAAGAATTGGCTGCCATGTCATTGATGTAACAAACCGTGCAGTAGAAGAAACAGCAAATGTTATATTAAACAAAATTCAATGAGCGAAAACCAACCCTGAAGGGTAGGTTTTTTCTTTTGAAAAGCAATTATTTTATGGATTTTTACAGTAAAATGTTTTATAATTAAAATTTGTGGTAAAAATATCAAATAAGAGTTGTCATTATAAGAGATTATTGCACTGATAAGATAACAATTATATTTGGATATCAGTAGAAAGAAGAGACATTATTATTCACCATAGTGAGTGGAAATTATATTTTTCTAATATTTTTGTCGAAACTTGCAGGATTTTCTTTAACTATCTCGAATTCAATATATAGCCTGAAAAGATGGTGATGACAACGTGCAAAGAATACCTGAAGAGACGATTGAACAAATTCGGACAAGTAATGATGTTGTTGATGTTATTAGCGAATATGTTCAATTGACAAAACGGGGACGAAATTGGTTTGGTCTTTGTCCATTTCATGGCGAACAAACACCATCATTTTCAGTCTCGCAAGACAAACAAATTTTTCATTGTTTTGGATGTGGAGCTGGAGGTAATGCCATTACGTTTGTAATGGATATAGACAACCTTACTTTCCAAGAAGCTCTAAGTAAGTTAGGCTCACGTGTGGGAGTAGAATTAGATATTGAACCACAAACAGGTCAATCCAAAATAATTTCTAAAGAAGAAACGCGCATGAAAGAAGCGCATATATTTGCAATGAATTATTATCACCACTTACTTCTTAATACGGAAGAAGGAGAAAAAGCCCTTCTTTATTTAGAAGAAAGAGGATTTTCACGGGAACTTATTGAACAATATAAGATTGGTTGGTCACTTCCTAATTGGGACGCCTTAACAAAATTACTCGAACGTAAAGGATTTGTCCCGGTTGAAATGGTGGAATGTGGTCTTCTAATTAAAAAAGAAAACAAAAATGAATATTTCGATCGATTTAGAGAACGGATTATGTTCCCTGTTCAAGATGAAGCGGGACATACAATCGCGTTTTCAGGACGAGTTTTAAATATGGAAACACAAGATGCGAAGTATATGAACAGTCCTGAATCACCAATTTTTCAAAAAAGTAAAGTTTTGTATAATTTGGATGTTTCACGTCCTATTATTCGCAAAAAAAGTAAAGTTATTGTTATGGAAGGCTTTATGGATGTTATAGCAGCAGCAAAAGCGGGCATTATGAATACTGTAGCTACAATGGGTACTGCACTTACCAAGGAACATATTCATAAGTTAAAACGTTTAACTGATACTGTCACACTTTGCTATGATGGTGACGTTGCGGGTTTTGAAGCCGCAAAACGTGCTGCACAGCTATTAGTGCAAGAAAAAATAAAAACGGAAATTGCCATTTTGCCTAATCAGATGGACCCAGATGACTTTGTTCAACAAAATGGGGCAGAGGCTTTCGAGAAACAAATCATTGATCGCCCTCATGCATACTTATCTTTTATGATGATGGCAGCAAGACGTAATAAAAATTTTCAATTTGAAAATGACACGTTGCAATACGTGCAAGAAGTTCTTGAATACTTTGTTGGAAATTCTTCACCTGTTGAAAGAGATTTATATATTCGACAATTAGCAAAAGAAACCAATATCTCTGAAGAAGCGATTTATCAACAATTTCGTAAAGTAGAAGGTAAATCCATTAAACAGCAGTCGAGACAACAAGCACCTCCAATTGCCCAAAATATACCTGTAAATCGTAAAAAGGTACAAGCAATTGACCGGGCTGAGAAATTGTTGCTTGCTCATATGTTACATCAAGTAGATATTGTTGATCGTATACATCAAGAACATGGCCTTCATGTATTTATCCACGATTCATATGAAGCGATATTTGTTCGACTCATAGGTTTCTACGACACATACCCTCAAGCAGATACACATCGTTTTCTAGAAATTTTAGAAGACACAGATTTACGAAATTTAGTAATGGAAGCAACGTTAACGGAACGAGACCCAGAACATGCAAGTGAAGAAGTTTCTGACTGTTTGCGACAAATAAATAAGCATCGAATCATGCTTCAAATTCATGAAAAAATGCACGAATCAAAAGAAGCGGAAAAATCGCTCAATATGAAGCGAGCTTTAGAACTTGCTATACAAATAATTGATTTGAAAAAATCGTTATCAGTGATATAAATTGATTGGTTTTAGAAGGAGGTAGGCGGCTTATGGCGGACAAGGTTGAACGTTCAAAAGAGGTTGAAACTGAGTTTACATTAGAAGAAGCAAAAAAATATCTACTTGATTTAGGTAAAAAAACAGGTGAGTTAACTTTTGGTGACATAGCTGATAAGTTATCGGTATTTGTATTGGAATCCGATCAAATAGAAGAATTTATTGAACAGTTAGAAGCACAAGGGATTGAATTAGGTCGTAAAGATGGCGACGAAGAAGACTTAGAAAAGTTAATGAAAAAAGGGCAAGATGAAGATACATTTGATTTGAACGATTTAAGCGTACCACCAGGTGTGAAGATTAACGATCCAGTTCGTATGTATCTAAAAGAAATTGGGCGTGTAGACTTACTTTCTGCAAAGGAAGAAATTGCACTTGCACAACGAATCGAATTTGGAGACGAAGAAGCGAAAAAACGTTTAGCTGAAGCGAACTTACGTCTTGTTGTAAGTATTGCAAAACGCTACGTTGGACGTGGTATGCTGTTCTTGGATTTAATTCAAGAAGGTAATATGGGATTAATTAAAGCTGTAGAAAAGTTTGATTTCCGTAAAGGATTTAAATTTAGTACTTATGCTACTTGGTGGATTCGTCAAGCAATAACACGTGCAATTGCTGACCAAGCTCGTACAATTCGTATTCCTGTTCATATGGTAGAGACGATTAATAAATTAATTCGTGTACAACGTCAGTTGTTGCAAGATTTAGGTCGCGAACCTTCTCCTGAAGAAATTGGAGAAGAAATGGAGTTACTAGCTGAAAAAGTGCGAGAAATCTTAAAGATTGCACAAGAGCCAGTTTCACTTGAGACACCAATTGGTGAAGAAGATGATTCTCATCTGGGTGACTTTATTGAAGATTCAGAAGCTCAATCTCCATCTGACCATGCAGCTTATGAACTATTAAAAGAGCAGTTAGAGGATGTTTTAGACACATTAACTGATCGGGAAGAAAATGTATTGCGCTTACGTTTTGGGCTAGATGACGGACGTACACGCACGCTAGAAGAAGTAGGTAAAGTGTTTGGCGTTACCCGTGAACGTATTCGTCAAATTGAAGCGAAAGCTTTAAGAAAATTACGTCACCCTTCAAGAAGCAAACGATTAAAAGACTTTTTAGAATAGAAAGTAAAGAGAATCTAATCACACTAATATAAGGTGATTAGATTCTTTTTTTTATGTCTTAAAATAGATAACCATTACTGTTTCAGTAGTGTCACTTACTTTAAAATATTTTATATTAGAAAAATTAGAGTTAAACCTCCTTGACGATAATAAATCCGTGAGTGCGTCGCCATAATTCAACTTACACTTCACAAAAAGCAGTGTAGTTAAATTTAAATTAATTTAACCCCCTGTGACTTCATGTTTCGGGTTTTTTTGTGGGAAATTGGTCGACTAGGATAACTTCAATTAATCTCCTTAATAAGAATAAATTAAAGTTGAAGTGAAAAAACACAGCGACCGAGAAATATTTCCCATATGTTTCTAGTAATCTACCAACCAGGCTAATTATTAATAAACTTCTTGTAAATAAAAAGATCTCTTTCTTCAACGTTATTTGGAAAGACGCATAATTGGAGAAATCAAATACAATGAAAAAACTACTTTAAACACATTTTCATTCGAAAAGTTATCCAATGACCTTATTTTGAGGTTTATTTTTTATAATTTGTGATTCAATGATTTTTTTGTTCTCTCTATTTTGATAATAAGAGAATAAAAGTTGTGAATGTTTGAATATTTCCGATATAATGAAAATTGGAAGCGTTTTAAAACAAAAAGGGGATGAATCTATTGAACTTTGACTTATCACAAGAACAACAAATGATTCGTAAAACAATGAAAGAGTTTACGGATAAAGTAGTAGCACCAGGAGCGCTAGAACGTGATCGTACAAAAGCTTTCCCTAAAGAAATCTTTAAACAGTTAGCCGACATGGGGATGATGGGCTTACCGTTTTCAGAAGAATATGGTGGGGCTGGAGCAGATACAATTAGTTTTGCCATCGTTACAGAAGAATTAAGTCGTGCTTGTGGATCCACTGGGATTACCTACTCAGCACATATTTCTTTAGGTGGAGCACCTCTAAATTTGTTTGGAACAGAAGAACAAAAACATAAATATTTAACACCAATTTGTACTGGGGAGTCTTTCGGGGCGTTTGGTTTAACTGAACCGAATGCTGGTTCTGATGCTGGTGGAACACAAACACGAGCAATAGAAGACGGAGACGACTTTATTATTAATGGGAGTAAAGTGTATATTACTAACGCTAGCTATGCTAAGCATTTGGCAATTACGGCAATTACAGATTTAAAGGATGGGAAGAAAGAAATAAGTGCAATTATTGTCCCAACCGACGCTGAAGGATTTACAGTTATCGATAACTACGAAAAAATGGGTTTACATTCTTCTAATACAACAGAACTAGTGTTAGAAAATGTGAGAGTACCTAAAGCTAACTTATTAGGTAAGCGTGGGGAAGGCTTCCGTCAATTTTTAGTTACACTTGACGGTGGACGAATAGGAATTGGTGCGATGGCAGTTGGTATAGCTCAAGGAGCATTTGATAAAGCACTTCGTTATTCAAAAGAACGCAAGCAATTCGGGAGATCATTGTCTGATTTCCAAATTACTCAATTTAAATTAGCTGATATGGCTATGAAAATAGAACTAGCTCGTACTATGGTATATAAAGCTGCTTGGTTAAAAGATCAAGGTCGTCCATTTACAAAAGAAGCGTCGATGTGTAAGTTATACGCTTCAGAGATTGCAATGGAAGTTGCTGATCAAGCCGTTCAAATTCATGGTGGTTATGGTTACATGAAAGAGTATGAAGTAGAGCGTTATATGAGAGATGCGAAATTACTTGAAATCGGAGAAGGAACTTCAGAAATTCAACGTATGGTCATTGCCCGTCAAATCGGATGTTAAAATAAATATACGAATTTGTCGAATTTGGCACAATAAGTTATAACAACCGTTTAAAGTCTTTTCGTTTGTGATAGAATGCAGTACAATAACAGTGTTGACTGATTCTATTTTAGAAAAAGAACGAGCGAAAAGAAGGAGGAAACATTATGCAAAAAAATCCAATAGTTCCTTTTATTTTAATTATGGCATTTGGTATTGGTCTTATTTTCTTCTTATCAATTCAAGGCGTTGATAAAAAAGAAGAAATTGCTGCTGGCCACGAAGAAGGTGCAGCTGGCGAAGAAGAAGGTGCTACAACTGAAGAGTTCGATCCTGAAGCTGTTGCACAAGGAAAATGTATTTCTTGTCATGGTGGAGATTTAGCTGGACAAGGTAACTTCCCTTCTTTAGTAGATACTAAGCTCTCGAAAGAAGAGATTGCTGATGTTATCACTAATGGTAAAGGTTCAATGCCAGGTGGCTTGGTTGAAGAAGCGAATGTAGAAGCAATGGCAGATTACATTTTATCTTTAAAATAAGCTAAAACCCTTATCCGAAACGGATAAGGGTTTTTTTATGTCTTTTAAAAGAACAACCTACACTACAGTTCTTTTTGAAAACGAATTTTCAATTCCTTCCAAAGCAGGTGTCGAGTTACACACACCTATCCGGAGTGGGCTTCACCGCTTTTGTCTATGGTACAATCTTGATATAGAAGAAAGGGGAGGATTTCGTTGAATGCACAACGTCTCTCAGAACGTTTAACTCGTGTGGCATCTTATGTTGAAAAAGGTGCAATTGTAGCAGATATAGGTAGCGATCACGCTTATTTACCTTGTTATTTAATTCATCATCAAATCGCAATAAAAGTTGTAGCAGGGGAAGTCGCGAAAGGGCCATATGAATCTGCTCGAAGCCAAGTTCTTGCAGAGCAATTACAAGAAAATGTAACAGTACGCTTTGCAAATGGCCTGCAAGCAATTGAACGTGATGATTTCGTAGATACGGTTACCATTGCAGGTATGGGAGGTCCGCTAATTGCTACTATTTTAAACCAAGATATCGAAAGACTAACAACTGTTAATCGACTAATTTTGCAACCCAATATTCATGCGAAAGCAATTCGGGAATGGGCTATTTTAAATGAATGGAAGCTCGTAGCAGAAGAAATCTTGCAAGAAGATGATAAAATTTACGAAATTCTTGTTCTCGAAAGAGGCCATATGAAGTTGTCTGCTACTCAAGCATTGATGGGACCATTTTTAATGATTGATAAAAAAAATCAAATATTTCTCTTAAAGTGGTCGAAGGAATCTGCAGAGTGGATTAGGATTTTAAAAGCTATTCATGGTGCCCAATTGTCTAAAGAAGTAGAAATAAAAAAACAAGAAATAGAAGAGAAATTGAAAATTGTGAAGGAGGCTCTTGAATCATGAAAATAGCAAATGGACACGAACTTATTCAATTATTTGAATCGTGGTCACCAAAATCCTTTGCATTAAAAGACGATCCCATAGGGTTACATATCGGACAATTAAATAGCCAAGTACAAAATGTGCTTGTAACATTAGATGTGACGTTAGACGTCGTACAAGAAGCCATTGACCAAAATTGCCAATTAATTCTTGCACATCATCCTCCTATTTATCGCCCGTTAAAAAATCTACGCACCGATACACCTTCCGGGAAAATGTTTTCGTTATGCATAAAACATGACATAGCTGTGTATGCAGCTCATACAAACTTGGATGTTGCACCTGGTGGAGTAAACGATTTACTAGCTGAAGCACTCGAATTACAACAAATTAAATTCTTGGATGAAACTTATGCAGAGCCATTGATGAAATTAGCCGTATATGTTCCTTCTATCCATGCGAAAGAGTTACGCAAGCAATTAGGGGTGGTAGGAGCTGGTCAAATTGGGAATTACGATAGTTGTAGTTTTTCTTCTTCAGGCACTGGTCGGTTTAAACCATTAGTGGGATCTAACCCGGTTATAGGCAGTTTAAATAGCTTAGAGGAACTAGAAGAAGAAAAAGTAGAAGTGGTGTTTGCATCTTCTATGAAATCTAAAATCTTAAAAACAATGTATGCAATTCATCCGTATGAAGAAGTGGCTTTTGATTTATGGACATTGGAATCAAAAACAGGACAACAAGGAATTGGGAGAGTTGGTTTTCTACAGCAACCCATGTCACTCGATTTGTTTGCTGAAAAAGTAAAACAACAGTTAAACGTTCCATTTGTCCGAGTGGTAGGTGAAGCAACAACAATTATAAGGAAAGTGGCAGTGCTTGGTGGGGATGGTAATAAATACATTAATACGGCAAAACGAGCGGGTGCAGATGTCTTGATTACAGGAGATTTATATTTCCATGTTGCTCAAGATGCTCAAGCTCTTGGTTTATCCGTTATCGATCCTGGTCACCATGTGGAGTCAATAATGAAAATAGGCGTGTCCGAAAAAATGAACAAGATGTGTGAAGAGAAGAAGTATGCATGTACTTTCATTGCATCAAAAATTTCTACCGAACCATTTAGACAACTTTAGAGGGTATTCATAACAAAGGGCAGCCCTTTTCATATAAAATGACGCCGTCAATTTCCGTTACAACGCACTTTCCGCGGGCGGGCCGTGAGTCTACCTAGTCGCAGGAGCACGCCGCCTTTCACTTCAATCTATTAAGTGTTTTTAAATCAACAGGTATATACAACAAAGCTTTAAAAATAAACACAAAAAAATCGTCCTACTTGTAAAATGAAAGTAACCAAACCTTCATTTTGAAAGGACGATTTTTAATGTACAATCCAAAGATTACTAATCAAAATTAGATGACTGAACAAACTTCACTTCCACTGACAATTCAAGAGGAAACATTGGTTTTTAAAAAAGAAAATTACTCACCTACTTTTCTTCCATACAATACCCAACAAGGAATTTCTCATTTCGATATTCAAGATTTAATCCCAAGTAACCATGTCTCACGAGTAATTGATGAAATGATTGAGTCGATTGATGATCGGATTGTTCGTTGAAAGCATTCTATACAAGAGCCAAAGACAATCGCCAAGTTCAATGCAATCCTATTTTTGAAGAAATGAAAGCAAAGGCTAAAGTATCCCTTGAATCTGAAACAAAATCACGCATCTACGCGCAACGTAAAATTGACGTAGAAAGTGTTTTTGGTCATATCAAAGGCAATAGTCGTTCCGTAGATTTTTACTGCGAGGACTTGATAAGGTCCACACAGAGTTTGGGATTGTGGCATTGGTACAAAATCTCTTAAAAGTAGTAGGGATCCGCCAGCTGCTTTCAAGAGCAATAAGTAAAAACATAAAAACAGGTGAAGAAAAACGACTCGTTTTCCTTCACCTGTTTATTTTAGGGACTTATTGGATAGCCTCTTTTGTTATGATAGTGGATATGGTTCAATTCTATTCACTGGTTTAATTGTTTTTATTTTAGGTAAAATTTTATCAATTGTTACTGTTCGTTCAAGACTAAACGTTTCTGGATTAAGTGGATCATACTTCTCTAAGAATTTAACGACTTCTTTTACGATGGGTGTAGGTGTTGATGCGCCTGCAGTTACCGCAATAACTTCAATACCATCTAACCACTCTAGCTTAAGTTCGGATAGATCAGAAATACGATATGAAGGGGTATTTGCAATTTCTTCTGATACTTGTGTCAGTCTGTTTGAATTATTACTCATCGGGTCACCAACAACGATTAACAATTCGGCAGCTCCAGCTTGACCAGCCACCGCTTCTTGACGAACCTGTGTAGCTAAACAAATTTCTTTGTGAACCTCAATATGAGGAAACTTTTGTTCTAAGCTTTTCATAAGAGCCGCAACATCCCATTGACTCATTGTAGTCTGGTTTGTCACGATTAATTTGTCTGACTTGATATTTAACTGCTCAACATCTTCGACAGTCTGTACGAGATGAACTGCATCTGGAGCTACACCAACCGCTCCTTCAGGTTCAGGATGACCTTTTTTCCCAATGTAGATTACTTGGTACCCTTCAGCAGTTTTTTCGCTTATCAAATCATGAGTAACCGTAACGTCAGGACATGTGGCATCAATAGAAACAAAACCTCTTTCTCTAGCTAATTCGCGAATTTCAGGTGAAACTCCGTGAGCAGTAAAGATAACAGTACCGCCGTCTACTTTTTCTAAAATCTCTCTTCGATTTTCACCATCTAACGTAATAATTCCATCTTTTTCAAAAGCATCAGTGACGTGTTTATTGTGAACAATCATACCTAATATATAAATAGGACGTGGTAGGGATGTGTCCATCGCTGCATTACGAGCAATAATCATGGCATCTACTACGCCGTAACAATAACCACGTGGGGTAATTTTGAGTACTTTCATATGTAGCACTCCTCTCGTAAGTTGTCATTATCTATTATAACGGAGAGAAGTGCCGAATTCAAAAATCAGAAAGGTGGCTGAAAAATCCTTGGTAAAGATGCACCAATTGTGCGAGGGACAGTAGCGGCAGCAGCAGCGGTAGTGGCGCCTCTAGTTACACCACTAAGAGCTGTTGCATCGGGCATGTTTTGAAAGCCGCGATAAATTTTCCAAAGTGCGGGAAGATTTTGTACCATAGGTGTTACTTTCTGTACCATAGGCGTTAGTTGTTGTGCTGTCGATAGGAAACGGTCAGCTGTTTGCAAATATTGTTCCATACGATTTCCTTGAGGTATTCCAGGGTTTCCAGGATTTGTAGGATTTCCAGTACTGAAGGGATTTTGAGAAGGCCCACCAAAAAAACGATTAGGTCCTTGTGGTGTTCCTGCATTTCCTAGACCAAATGGAGCTTGAGAAGGGTCACCAGAAAAGCGGTTAGGCGCTTGTGCCGGTGCCGCATTCCCTCCTAAACTTAATAGGCTGTTAAGAAAGCCATTTTGGAGCGTAGGAGGAGGCTGTGGGACGTTTGGGATTTGTGGAATTTGTGATTGTGAAAAAGGGTAAAAAGATTGGTAACGCATAAAATCCTCCTTTCAAAATAAATAGTTAATTGACTCAAGGGGCATTCAACATCTATGATAAGCTGATGGTCTTTAAAATAGACGAAACATGATATAATGTACAGAACGTAAGGAGGGGCAAAAATGTCCAAATATAGTGATTATGATTTCCAACCATTTTTACACAATGCCATTAGTAAATTAGGTTTTACAGAACCAACACCCATTCAAAAAGAAATAATTCCTTTAATTTTAAAAGGGAAAAGTGTGATTGGTCAAGCACATACGGGTACAGGGAAAACGCATAGTTTTTTAATTCCGATTGTTGAACGTTTACAAGCTGACAAATCTGAATTACAAGCCGTTATTACATCTCCAACACGTGAACTTGCTTCACAAATCTTTGAAGAACTTAACAAGTTGATTGAAGGTACAGAAATTCAATCAAAATTATTTATTGGTGGAACTGATAAACAGCGTTCAATCGATAAGTTAAAAACACAACCACATATCGTGGTAGGAACGCCTGGTCGAATTCGGGACTTAGTGCAAGAAAATGCATTACTTGTTCACACTGCATCATTATTAGTAGTGGATGAGGCCGATCTTGCTTTTGATTTAGGATTTATAGAAGAAATCGATGCGTTTGCAGGGAAAATGCCAAGTTCACTTGAAATGTTCGTGTTTTCTGCTACGATTCCAGAACGTTTACAGCCATTCTTGAAGAAATATATGGAATCACCTGTTCACATTCACATTGGTGAAAAACGTCCTGCAGCTGAGGGGATTGTTTTTAATTTAGTACCTGTTCGTAGTAAATCTAAAAAGAAACGTTTATTAGAAGTGATGGAAGGAATTAATCCTTACTTAGCCATTATTTTTACGAACACTCGTAAAAATGCAGATGACGTTGCTAATTATTTAGCTGAAGCAGGTTACCGTGTTGGTCGTATTCATGGAGATTTAGCACCACGTGAACGAACACGTATGATGAAACAAGTGCGCGACCTTGAGTATCAATATATTGTAGCTACGGATCTTGCTTCACGTGGAATTGACATTCAAGGCATTAGTCACGTTATTAACTTTGAGCTTCCAGAAGACTTGGAGTTCTTTATACATCGAGTTGGACGTACTGCTCGTGCTGGATTAAAAGGCACTGCTATTACATTATATGAACCAACCGATGAAGACGCGATTAATCGCATCGAAAAAATGGGAATTCCATTTGCTCATGTAGATGTTAAAGATGGTGAGTGGTCAGAATTAAAAGAACGACACACACGTGAAAATCGCAAAAAGAGCAGTGCAAGTGAAATTGATATAAAAGCAAAAGCATTGGTCCGTAAACCTAAAAAAGTGAAACCTGGTTATAAACGTAATATGAGATGGGAAATGGAAGCAATTAAAAAGAGAGAACGCCGTATGAAAAACCGTAGAAAGTAAGGGGGTTTTTTGTCATGTTATTAGGTTCACATGTTTCGATGAGTGGAAAAAACATGTTACTTGCTGCAAGTGAAGAAGCTGCATCTTATGGGGCGACTACTTTTATGATTTATACGGGAGCTCCGCAAAATACACGCCGTAAACCGATTGAAGATTTGAATATAGAAGCTGGCCATGCACATATGAAGACGCATGGTATGTCTAATATCGTGGTTCATGCACCATATATCATCAACATCGGTAACTCGCTCAAACCTGAAACATTTGCACTGGGCGTTAATTTTTTACAAAAAGAAATTGAACGTACAGCTGCATTAGGAGCAAAACAAATTGTCCTACACCCAGGTGCTCATGTTGGTGCTGGAACAGATAAAGGCATTGAAAAAATCATTGAAGGTTTAAATGAAGTACTTTCACAAGATTTCCCAGTACAGATTGCTTTGGAAACAATGGCGGGGAAAGGGACTGAGTGTGGTCGTTCTTTTGAAGAACTTGCACAAATCATCAATGGCGTAACTCATAATGAACGACTTTCTGTTTGTCTTGATACATGTCATATACATGATGCAGGTTATAATATCGTCGAAGATTTTGACAGTGTACTAAATCAATTCGATCAATTAATTGGTATAAATCGTTTAAAAGTTCTTCATATTAATGACAGTAAAAATATTCGTGGAGCAGGTAAAGACCGTCATGAAAATATTGGTTTTGGTGAAATTGGTTTTTACACACTTAATAACATTGTGCATCATCCGCAATTGGAAAATGTTCCTAAAATTCTAGAAACACCCTATGTAGGGATGGATGCAAAAAATAAAAAGTCACCATATTTGTACGAAATTGATATGTTTAAAGAACAAATATTTATGCCAGATAACATTGATAATTTACGGTCGTAATTTATAAGAGATTCAAGCAGATTGCTGCTTGGGTCTCTTTTTATAGACCAAAATATTGAAAAAGATTTTTGGTTCGTTTTGTTCCTAGAATCCCCGCTAATTGTTTATGGACATGTGCAGGAGGTCCTAATAACAACCATTGAATTGATGCTTTATCAAAGATGGGACGTACTAATTTCACTTCTTTTGGTGATAATTTAACAGGCATTGTACTAGTCATTTTAGAGATTTCATCATCTGTTTTATCTTTTGTTGCTTGAATTAGTTCCCAAATATCCAATACTTCATCCTTCCGAGATAATAGAGTTTACTTCTAGCCGATTCTTCGTTATACTAACTTATTGTAAATCGTAATGATTATGGATTAGAAAGAGGCGAGCTTGATGATTGCGCCATATGATATTGAACTACACAATGTGTCATTTCAATACGATCAGACAATCGTATTGAAAAATATTTCTTTACAAGTTAAACAAGGTGATTTCTTAGCTGTTTTAGGACCAAATGGTTCAGGAAAATCTACTTTATTAAAAATTATTTTAGGTCTGTTAAAACCATCCTCAGGTAATATTAATTTATTTGGCGAAGACAGTCGGAACTTCAAAAAAAGAGAATGGCTTGGTTATGTTTCTCAAAAATCCAATGCGTTTAATTCTGGCTTTCCAGCGACTGTTTACGAAGTGGTTGCAAGTGGTCTTGTAAAAAAAACTGGCCTGTTTAAAAAATATCCAAAGAACTCGGCTAAAAATATAGAAAAAGCCTTACATTCTGTTGGGATGGCGGAGTTTATTAATCAATCCATCGGAGAGTTGTCAGGTGGTCAACAACAACGTATTTTTATCGCACGTGCTTTAGTTGCTGAACCAAAGTGTTTAATCTTAGATGAACCTACCGTTGGAATTGATCATCAACATGTACAATCGTTTTATAATATGCTTGCCGAGTTAAATCGTGAACAACATCTTACGATTATTCTTGTAACACATGATGTTGATACCGTATCGAGCCGTATCAGTCATGTAGCATGTTTGAATCAAACCATACATTTCCATGGCTTTAAAAATGATTTTAACCAACTAAGTGATGAAGATAGACAAGCGTGGTATGGTCATTCTGTAAGGAAAATCCATCATCATTCTAAAAGTGAGGGAACTCAATGATTGCCGCATTATTAAACTATGAATTTTTACAGAATGCTTTTGCTTCAGGCATCATCATTGGTCTAATTGCCCCATTGCTAGGTGTATTTATTGTTGTCAGGAGGTTGTCACTCATTGCTGATGCATTGAGCCATGTTACATTAGCTGGAATTGCGGGTAGTTTATATTTGAGTCAAACCATAGCATTTTTTGCGTTTCTTAATCCCTTATATCTAGGTATTTTTGCCGCAGTAACTGGCTCAGTGTTAATCGAAAGACTACGACGTTTATACAAGCATTACGAAGAGCTTTCAATTCCTATTATTATGTCAGCAGGTATTGGATTCAGCGCCATTTTTATTTCGTTAGCAAATGGATTTAGTTCAGATTTATTCGGTTACTTATTCGGTTCCGTTTCAGCTGTAAGTCGTCAAGATTTATGGATTGTATTTGCAATTGCTTTAATAGTAGTGATATTTTTACTATTGTTTTATAAAGAGTTATTCTTACTGTCATTTGACGAAGAGTATGCTAAAGCATCAGGACTCCCTGCAAAGTGGGTACATTTTTTGTTTATGATTGTCACCGCACTCGTTATTGCAGCTAGTATGCGAATCGTAGGCATTCTACTCGTGTCATCCTTAATGACATTGCCCGTAGCTGCAAGCATACGTCTTGCTAAAGGCTTTAAACAAGCGATTTTATATGCTGTTTTGTTTGGTGAAGCAGCTGTGATTATTGGTCTTGTTACGGCTTTCTACTTAAATATTGCACCAGGTGGGACAATTGTCATGACATCCATCGTCATACTACTACTTGTACTAATTGGAAAAAAGATTTGGTTAAGCGTGGTAACGAAGGATGAAAGGGGACGTCTCGTATGAATATTACGAAGGCTTGGGACCTTTTAAAAGATAGAGGTTACAAAAAAACAGGCAAACGCGAACAAATTTTAGCTTTGTTTAGTGATAATGATCGTTATTTAACTGCTCGAAACTTACTTGATGTGATGAAGAAAGAATACCCTGGAATGAGTTATGACACAATTTATCGAAACTTAAGTACATTTGTTGAGCTTGGTATATTAGAAGAAACCGAGTTATCAGGGGAACGACATTTCCGATTGCAATGTGAAACTGACCATCATCACCATCATTTCATATGCATGGCTTGTGGCAAAATTAAAGAAATTCATGTATGTCCAATGGATATGCTCGAAGAATCGATGCCAAACTATCAAATCGATAACCATAAGTTCGAAATTTACGGAAAATGTCCTGATTGTCAATAAAAAAAGCGTGAGGCATATGCCTCACGCTTTTTTTGATAAGAATGAATATTGAATCCATGCATCTGCTTCCAGCCAGTTATTCACTCGTATAACACCATTAGGAACTGGTTGTTGATTATAGGGTGTATTAAATAACAAAACAGGAATGTTTAACTCTTCAGAAATACCAACTGCATTGTCATGCTTGTCTTCAAAAAACACGTCTATAGCATGGTTTTTTACTGTTTGAATTTTATTGTGTGACCCAATTAATTCAATGTGATCGTAATCAAGATTTTGTTCAACAAACCATTGTAACGTTACATCACGTACATTTTGGCCTCGAGCTGAAATGAAGTATAGCTCATGTTTCTTTTTCCACTCAGTCAAAATTGAATGCGCATCAACTTGTATAGGAGAAGACGCATAAATTTCAGGTTCAGCCTGTTTAAACCACTTGTAAAAAACTTCTGATTCAACTGGGAATGCTTTCGTTAGATCGTATTCTTTAATATCATCCAGCACTAAATTGCATGAGAAGGCTTTATTTATATGTGGCAGTAAAGAAGTAGGGCATGTGACTGTACCATCAATATCGATTCCAAATCGGTAGTTTGACATATGACCAACCGCCTTTAAGCTTTTTGATTTTCAAGAGCTTCTTTTTCAAGAGCTTCTTTTTCTAATGCTTGTTTGTCAAAGTACTGTTGTGCGATTTTATCAATTTCTTTTTTCAACTCGTCAACCATTGTTGCTTCAGGTACTTTACGAACGGTTTTACCATGCATAAAGAGCAATCCTTCTCCTCGAGCACCGGCAATTCCGATATCAGCTTCACGTGCTTCACCAGGACCATTTACAGCACAACCAAGCACAGCAACTTTAATAGGGGCTTTAATTGTTGAAATGTAGTCTTCCACTTCGTTAGCTATTGTAATTAAATCTATTTCAATACGACCGCAAGTAGGGCAAGAAATTAATGTTGCTGCATTAGATGAAAGACCAAATACTTTTAACATTTCTCTTGCAACTTTTACTTCTTCGACAGGATCTGCACTCAACGATACACGAAGGGTGTTACCAATGCCGTGACTTAACAGAGCTCCAAGTCCAGCGGCACTCTTGATAGAGCCATTAACCAACGTACCAGACTCTGTTATGCCAAGATGAAGCGGGTAGTCGAATGCTTGTGAAGCTTTCACGTATGCTTCAATTGCCAAACTAACATCTGAGGCTTTTAAAGAGACGATAATATCGTGGAAATCTAAGTCTTCTAATATTTTAATATGATGTAGTGCGCTTTCAACCATGCCGTCTGCAGTTGGATAGCCATATTTTTCGATGATTTTACGTTCAAGTGAACCTGCGTTAACTCCAATACGAATTGGGATACCTTTTGCTTTTGCCGCATTGACGACAGCTTCTACTTTTTCACGACGACCGATGTTACCTGGATTAATACGAATTTTATCGGCACCATTTTCAATCGCTTTCAATGCTAATTTATAATCAAAATGAATATCCACAACTAGTGGAATATTAATACGTTTTTTAATTTCAGCAATAGCATCAGCAGCTCGATCATCAGGGCAAGCCACACGAACAATTTGACAACCTGCTTCTTCTAAACGCAGAATTTCTGCAACGGTTGCTTCAACATCATGTGTTTTTGTTGTGGTCATACTTTGTATGAATAATTCATTGCTACCACCAATGGTTAAATCGCCAACACGAACCTGGCGAGTTTTGGAACGGTGAATAATTTCACTCATAAAAATTCTCTCCTTTTGGGGCTCAAAGCCTTCACTACTCTTTATTTTAGCAGTGATGAAAAGGAAATGACAATAAGAAACGTTACTTTGTGTTTATGAACAAGATATTTGTGTGTCTTTGTAAATTGGAACGTTAACAAATTCACCAGCTTGAATTTGTTGATTACGTAAATGAGGGTTCTCTTGATAGAAAGCTTCTAACCGATCAGGGAAGCTTACCCATACTTCTGATGGATATACACCAAACAATGACAGTATCGTATCGTCTTCAATTGTTTGAACAGGGAATATTTCATATTTATTCTCCTTTATACATTCTTGCTCAGTTTGAGAGAATGCAGCAAGTGAGATTGTACCATCAAGAAGATCCATTTTTATAATGTAAGAACATACTAATATTAAGACCGCTAGTCCAATTATGCGCATAATAAAATCCCCCTTTATTCAACCTATGCTGAATGAAGAGGGAGTATACTTTATTTTTGAGGGTAATATTTTAGTGCAAGACCTAAATAGAATATACAAATTACAGTTGTAATAATGGTAATCAAACCATCTGTTAAACCGATATATAGGAATACCAGAGATATGATGGTAGGAGTTGTGTAAGCAAATGCCGTTGAACGCCAAACATGTCTGTAATCTCCCCGTCGCTTCAGAAGCTTTAGGATAAACATTCCACCAAAAGCGACTAAACTTATACGGATAAACAGTAGAAGTGTAGTCATAATGAATTGAATGATAAAGGCGAAAGGATAAATAATCCATTCAATATCTTCTACGTGTTCGAGTAAACCTTCAATCGAAGAAGAATTTTCTCTAAATCCCGTGGTAAAGTTGATAAATGATAGGAAAGATAAAATAGTTACAAATAAAAATACATATTGAAGTACTTTACCAATCGGTAAAAGACGAAAAGCTGCAATTTTTTTTGGATTAATAATAGAAGCAATAAAAATTTGAGTTAAAGACACGATACCCACTCCTTATATCTATCATACTACTTTCTCATAGGAAATTTAGAAAAAATATTGATGAAAGTAAGAACAAAGTTATCTCTAATATTAAGTTATTGTAAATTTTACATGAAGAGTCTTTACATTACCTTGTCGAAGTATTCATAATGGAGATTGTTGATAATTGTCGAAATAGGAGTTGAAGTTAAATCGTGGAAATTAATTGGCAGGAAATGCTGTTTCAATTTATTGGAGGTCTAGGGATCTTCTTATTTTCAATCAAATACATGGGTGACGGTTTACAAAAAGCAGCAGGCGATCGCTTAAGAAATATTTTAGATCGCTTTACAACAAACCCGTTCATGGGGGTGTTAGTAGGAATTATTGTGACTGTTCTGATTCAATCAAGTTCAGGGACTACTGTTATAACGGTTGGGTTGGTTAGTGCAGGCTTTATGACACTTCGTCAAGCAATCGGAGTTATTATGGGAGCTAACATTGGAACAACAGTAACCGCATTTATTATTGGGTTTGATGTAGGAGAAGCCGCATTACCAATTATGGCAATTGGTGCATTCCTAATTTTCTTCGTTAAGAAAAATCAAATTCAAAACATTGGAGAAGTTATCTTCGGTTTTGGTGGTTTATTCTTAGGGATGGAGCTTATGAGTGGAGGAATGAAACCACTACGTGAATTACCTGCATTTCTTGATTTAACCATAAGTATGAGTGATCATTCCATTTTAGGCGTTGTCGTCGGAACTGTGTTTACATTAATTGTGCAAAGTTCAAGTGCAACAGTAGGAATTCTTCAAGGATTATATGCAGAAAATATATTGAACTTAGATGCGGCCTTACCAGTTCTTTTCGGTGATAATATCGGGACAACGATTACCGCAGTACTTGCATCTATTGGTGCTTCAATTGCAGCTCGTCGTGCAGCAGCAACTCATGTATTGTTTAACATAGTAGGTTCTGTTATTTTCATTATCATACTAGGACCTTTCACTATGTATGTAGAATGGTTATCAGTGATTTTAGGATTAGAACCAAAAATGCAAATTGCATTTGCTCACGGAACGTTTAATGTAACGAACACAATTATACAATTCCCACTAATTGGTTTTTGGGCATACGTAGTCACTAAATTCATTCCAGGTGAGGAAGTAACGGTTGAGTTTAAACCGAAACATTTAGATCCGCATTTTATCCAAACAGCTCCATCTATTGCAATTGGACAAGCGAAAGAAGAAGTTTTACGTATGGGTGCCTTTAGTGTTCGAGGTTTACAAGAAACGTTTGAGTATTTAAAAACAAAAAACAAAAAGCACGCAGAAACAGGATACCAACTTGAAGATGCGATTAATAATTTAGATCACAAAATCACGGATTACTTAGTGAAGATATCGGCTGAATCAATTTCGAATGCAGATTCAACACGACACATTATGCTAATGGAAACAGTTCGCGATATCGAACGAGTTGGTGACCACTTCGAAAACATAATTGAATTAATTGACTACCAACAAGTAAATCGTCTTAAATTAACAGATGATGCGATGGATGATTTAACTGAAATGTTTACATTAACAATAGCAACTGTTCAAAAGGCGCTAGATTCCTTAGACATGGTCAGTCTAGAGTTGGCGCGTGAAGTAGCTGAGCAAGAAGATTTAATCGATAAAATGGAACGTAAATTCCGCAAGAAACATATTTTGCGTCTTAATGAGGGGAAATGTTCTCCTCAAGCAGGAATTGTCTTCGTTGATATAGTGAGCAATTTAGAGCGTGTCGGTGATCACGCTGTAAATATTGCTGAAGCGGTATTAGGGAAAAGAGCATAATAATTAATATCTCCTCTAGTGCTTTACATCTTGATGGATGTAAGGCACGATAAAGAGGAGATTTTTTTTTTGGAGGAAGAACATGGAATATATTGCTTGGAGTTTAATTATTGTCTGTTTTATCATTGGATTTGTTGGACTAATTTATCCAATTATTCCATCAGTCATCTTTATATTAGGTGGATTTTTACTATATGGTGTTTTCTTCTCATTTGCTGAATTACCTTGGTGGTTCTGGTTAATTGAATTGCTTTTTGTGGGATTACTTTTTGGTGCTGACATGATGGCAAATGCATTTGGAGTCAAAAAATTCGGTGGTAGTAAAGCTGGACTTTGGGGAAGTACTATTGGGTTATTAATAGGACCTTTTGTTATCCCTTTTGTAGGAATAATTATTGGGCCATTTATAGGTGCCTTTATTGCTGAGTTACTAATAACACGTACATCTATTAAACAAGCAATTAAAATTGGTTTTGGCTCAGTAATTGGATTTTTAACATCAGTCATGACAAAGGGAATTGTACAAAGTGTGATGATTGTGATTTTCTTTTTTGTTGTGTAAAATTCAGACTAAAGACTGAATTCACCAAATTAGGTTGTTAATATTTGTAGGAAAGAACTAAGTTTGATACGCTATTAGATGTAAAATCTAATAAAGATATTCTTTAGGAGGAAAATACAAATGGCTTATGAATTACCACAATTACCTTACGCGTATGACGCACTAGAACCACATATTGACAAAGAGACAATGAACATTCACCACTCGAAACACCACAATGCTTATGTAACTAACTTGAACAACGCACTTGCAGGTCACGACGAACTTCTTAGTAAGTCTGTTGAAGAATTAATTGCAAACTTAGACGCAGTTCCTGAATCTGCTCGTACAGCAGTTCGCAATAACGGTGGAGGACATGCCAATCACTCATTATTTTGGGAATTGCTATCTGCTACCGGTGGTGGAAATCCATCTGGCGCATTAGCTGAAGCAATTGATACTAAATTTGGTAGCTTTGATGCATTTAAAGAAGAGTTTGCAAAAGCTGCTACAACTCGCTTTGGTTCTGGTTGGGCTTGGTTATCACTAAACAACGGTGAATTAGCACTAACTTCTACAGCGAACCAAGACTCGCCTATTATGGAAGGTAACACACCTTTGCTTGGTTTAGATGTTTGGGAGCATGCTTACTATCTAAACTATCAAAACCGACGTCCTGAGTACATCGGCGCTTTCTGGAATGTAGTAAATTGGGATGAAGTTTCAAAACGCTTTGAAGCTGCAAAATAACTCTGAAATGTGAAACAAAACACACACTTATGTCGTCAAATGAGTGTGTGTTTTTTTGTGCGAAATGATATACTACAGTACAGAAAGAAAGGGGTTGCTGCAGTGCGCAATTCATCCAAAAAAACATCCAAAAAAAGAGCCGCAAGTCCTAAAGCCAAACAGCGCGCTAGTGTAGCGTTCCGTATGAATATCCTCTTTTTCTCCATCTTTTTGTTATTCTCTATCCTCATATTACGCCTCGGATTCTTACAAATTGTCAAAGGAGAAAATTTTGTTCGTATTTTAGAACGAACGGAAGAAGTTCCTGTCAATACGAGTGTTCCTAGGGGACGAATTTATGATAGTGTTGGTCGTGTTTTAGTAGATAATGAACCTCAAAATGCGATTACTTATACGAAGTTACAAACGACCAAACAACAGGAAATGATGACAATCGCTGAAAAGTTAGCGACTATGATTAAAAAGGAATCAGACGATGTAACATTAAGAGATAGGCAAGATTATTGGATTAGTCTACATAAAGAAGAAGCCGATGGTAAGGTGTCAAAAAAAGAGAAAGACAAAATGGTAGCAGATGAAACATTGTCTGCAGGTGACATTCAAAATCAAATTGATAGACTGGTAAGAGAGAGAATTACTGAAAAGGAACTTGAAGGATTAACAGAGCAACAACTTGAAGTTCTGGCGATTTACAGAGAAATGGCTTCTGGTTATGCTCTTTCACCTCAAATTATAAAAAGTGAAGATGTAACTCCTGAAGAGTTTGCACGCGTTTCAGAACATCTAGGTGAGATGATTGGCGTTAACACCACTACCGATTGGGTTCGAGTTCCTAAGTCGTCTCTGGCTATATTAGGTCGTACTACATCACCTAAGCAAGGTATTCCTAATTCTCAAATTAATTATTTCTTAGCAAGGGATTACACACGAAATGATCGTGTCGGTAGAAGTTACATTGAACAGCAATATGAGGAAATATTACAAGGTCAAAAATCTGTTGTAAAAAACATTACGGATGGAAAAGGAACGGTAATGGAAACAGAATCTGTCTTTGAGGGCCAGCCAGGCAAAGACTTAGTTTTAACGATAGATAGTGAGATTCAAGCAAAAATGGAAAGTTTAGTAGAAGCGAAAATGATAGAATTGAAACAACAAAATGGTTCAAATTTATTTGATCGTGCTTTTGTAGTTATTATGGACCCTTATACAGGAGAAATACTTTCTATGGTAGGAAAACAATTTGGTGAAGATCCAGAGACTAAAAAACGAGTTATTAACGACTATGCATATGGAACGTTCACCACTGCATACGAAGTAGGTTCTATCATTAAACCTGCCACTCTATTAACAGGTTACGATCAAGGGGTCATTCAATTAAATGAAGTGATGATTGATGAACCGATAAAAATCGGGGAATTGGGAATACCAAAAAGCTCCGTTTTTAATAGATTTTCTAGAATTCCAATGAGTGATTTACAAGCCATTGAACAATCTTCAAACGTTTATATGTTTAAAGTTGGATTCAGATTAGCTGATGCAATTTATAAATATGAACAAAGTATGAGTATAGATACTGGCGCATTTAGTGTTTTACGTAATTCATATGCACAATTTGGACTTGGCGTTCAGACTGGTATCGATTTACCTGGTGAAACCACAGGGGTTACTGGACTAGGAGACCTTCCTGGTAATCTGATGGATTTAACGATTGGACAATATGATACATATACACCTCTTCAAATGGCCCAATATGTATCAACCATTGCAAATGATGGGTATCGAATCAAGCCTCATGTGGTTAAAGAAATAAGAGAGCCTTCTTCAGATGGAAAGACAATGGGTTCTTTAGTGACTGAAATTAGTCCTACTGTATTAAACCGCATTCATAATTCTCAAACTCAAATCGATCAGATTAAACGTGGGATGTCTCGTGTCTATTTTGGTAGTCAAGGTTCAGCAAAATCTTATTTCGGGGATGCTCCTTACGATGCTGCCGGGAAAACGGGGACAGCCCAAGTAGTTTACTCAGGTCCTAATAGCCTTAAATCGGGTGATCCAACCATTAACTCAACGCATATTGGTTTTGCACCATTTGACAATCCAGAAATTGCTTATGCCGTTATGATTCCTTGGGCACCTTATTATAATGGACAATATAAAAGTACAGGGACGATCTTAGCTCGTGAAGTAGTAGACGCTTACTTTGAAATACAAAAGAAAAATGGAACAGCAGAACAAAGTGAATCTCCTACATTACTACCTATTAAACCAGCACTCTCGGAAACCGAAATAGAAGAAGATAACGAAGATACAATTGAATAATTATTAAATTTAAAACCATGATATAAATACATATCATGGTTTTTTTGTATTTACAAACTCTTTACATTCAGTTTATATGTCCTTAACACAGGACCTTTATAGTAATGGATGTAAGCAAAACCAACCAACCTTAGGGGGAACTAAACAAATGAAAAACTGGAAATTCTTTATGATGTCAACAATGATCGGATCAGCACTTGTATTAGGTGCTTGTGGAAATGAAGAAACTGAAGGTAACGGCAATGATGAAGCGACAGAAACATTGTCAGGTTCAGTATCTGGTGATGGTTCATCTACAGTAGCCCCAATTACAGAAGCATTAGTTGAAGAATATTCGGCTGTTCAACCTGACGTAAAAGTAACTGCTGGTGTTTCTGGTACAGGTGGAGGTTTTGAAAAATTCATTTCAGGTGAAACAGATTTCTCAAATGCTTCTCGTCCAATTAAAGAAGAAGAAGTGGCTAAGCTTGAAGAAGCGGGCATTGACTTTACTGAATTAGAACTTGCTTATGATGGGTTATCAATTGTTGTTAACTCAGAAAATGACTGGGCTAAAGACTTAACAGTTGAAGACTTGAAAAAATTATGGGTAGAAGATGGAACAACTAAAAAATGGTCTGACATAAATCCTGAATGGCCTGATGAAGAAGTAGTATTCTACTCTCCAGGGACAGATTCTGGTACGTATGATTACTTTAATGAAATTATTCTTGAAGATGAAGATATTGTAAAATCAACAACGCTTTCTGAAGATGATAATGTATTAGTTCAAGGCGTAAAAGGTGACAAAAACGCAATCGGATTCTTCGGCTATGCTTATTACTTGGCTAACAAAGACTCAATGAACATTGTTACAATCGACGGCGTAGAACCAACGAATGAAACAATCGAATCCGGTGATTATTCACCACTATCTCGTCCATTGTTTGTCTATGTTAAAAATGCATCAGTAAAAGAAAATGAATCGGTTTATGACTTTATGAAATATTCACTTGAAAATGCTGGCGAAATGGCTGAAGCAGTTGGCTATGTAAGCTTGCCAGAAGAAAAATATAAAGAAGATCTTGAAGCATTAGAAGGATTAAAATAAATCACCAAATTATATGCGGTTGAGAGGTGAGTAGCAGCGGTGCTACTCTCTTCTCTTGTTAAAATACTATGTCTTGTTCCAAGCGCCTGTTTAAATGGCGCTTTATGCAATTCTTTAGTAAAGGGGGATTTCATATGGCTTTGAATGAACAAACAGACAAAAAGTCTGTTCAACAAATGATAGCTATACAAAAGGGAAAGAAAGGGAAAAAATGGTTTGAAAAATCAATTCCCGTCATACTTTTTGTAATTGCTTCTATTTCAGTGTTAACAACGTTCGGTATTGTTTTTACATTAATTTTTGAAACGTTTGAGTTCTTCCGACGTGTGCCTATTCTAGACTTTATATTCGGTAGAGAATGGTTGCCCTTCTCAAATAGTCAACCGCGCTATGGTATTTTGCCATTAATTGCGGGAACACTTAAAGTGACACTCATTGCTGCAGTGGTTGCAGTACCAATTGGATTAGCATCAGCTATATACTTAAGTGAATATGCAAGTGATAATATGCGTCGTGTTATTAAACCAGTTCTTGAAGTATTAGCAGGAGTACCTACAATTGTATATGGCTTTTTTGCCTTAACATTTGTTACACCACTGTTACAACAATTCATACCTGAGTTAAAGATTTTCAATGCATTAAGTCCAGGTATTGTAGTAGGAATCATGATTTTGCCAATGATTGCCTCTCTCTCTGAAGACGCAATGTCATCAGTGCCAAACTCAATTCGTGAAGGAGCATTAGCTTTAGGTGCAACTAAATTAGAAGTTGCAATGAAAGTTGTGTTACCAGCTGCACTATCCGGGATTATGGCTTCTATTGTACTCGCAGTATCTCGTGCAATCGGTGAGACAATGATTGTTGCTCTAGCTGGTGGTTCGACGCCTCGTTTTGATATGGATATGACAGATTCAATACAAACAATGACTGCTTATATTGTTCAAGTTGCTACAGGTGATGCAGGATATGGCACGACAATTTATTACTCAATATACGCTGTCGGTTTTACACTATTCCTCTTTACGCTTCTCATGAACTGGTTAGCTCATGTGATTTCAAAACGCTTTAGGGAGGAATATTAATATGGGATATATTGATCATGCATCCGTTGTCAAACGTATGAGTGGCAGAATGATTGTAAACAAGATATTTAAAGTGATATTCTTGGTCGCAACATTATTTGCATTATTAACTTTAGGTGTATTGTTTTACCGAATTATTAGCCAAGGCATAGGTTTTTTAACACCTGACTTTTTCATGAATTTTTCTTCGCGTTTTCCTGAAAAAGCAGGAATAAAGGCAGCTCTTGTTGGTTCGCTTTGGATGATGGCAGTTGTAGCACCAGTATCTTTAATTCTAGGTGTTGGATCAGCTATTTATTTAGAGGAATACGCGACAAAAAATAAAATTAATAGTTTTATTCGCATGAATATCGCTAATTTAGCGGGAGTTCCATCAGTTGTATTTGGTTTACTTGGTTTAACAATATTTGTTAGAGCATTATCACTAGGAAATAGTATTTTAGCTGCAGGATTTACAATGAGTTTACTCATACTACCTGTTATAGTGGTTGCCTCTCAAGAATCGATTCGAGCAGTACCAAAGGATTTACGTGAAGCTTCTTATGCAATGGGTGCTACCAAATGGCAAACCATTGCAAAAGTTGTCCTTCCATCAGCAATCCCTGGTATTTTAACAGGTGGAATTTTAGCGCTTTCGCGAGCAATTGGTGAAACGGCACCACTGGTTGTAATCGGAATTCCAGTTATTATACAATTCTTACCAGATAACTTTCTTAGTCAATTCACTGCCATGCCAATGCAGATTTTTGACTGGGCAAAACGACCACAGGAAGCATATCAAAGCGTTGCGGCAGCAGGAATTATTGTCTTGGTGATTTTCCTATTAGCTATGAATTCAATTGCTGTGATAATTCGAAATAAGTTTCAAAAACGCTATTAAGCCTATGCGGCACAGGAGGGTTTTAAAATGGTTCAATTAAAAGTGAAGAATTTAAAAACAGCAAATAAAAGTAATGAAAATATAGAATTTATAGATAAAAAAATTGTCTATGATACACGACAACTAAATTTATGGTATGGCAATCACCATGCTTTGAAAAATATTGATTTAGCTATAAAAGAAAATGAAGTAACAGCGATTATCGGACCTTCGGGTTGTGGGAAATCAACATATATTAAAACTTTAAATCGTATGGTGGAGTTAGTACCATCTGTCAAAACTTCCGGGCAAATAATTTATCGCGATCGCAATATTTTGGATGCGAATTATGATGTAGAGGAACTGCGTACGAAAGTAGGAATGGTATTCCAAAAACCAAATCCATTCCCAAAATCAATTTATGATAATATTGCATACGGTCCACGTATTCATGGAATAAAAAACAAGAAAATATTAGATGAAATTGTGGAGAAAAGTTTGCGTGGTGCTGCCATTTGGGAAGAAGTTAAAGACAGATTAAACGATAATGCTTACAGTGTATCTGGTGGACAACAACAACGTATTTGTATCGCACGTGCTCTTGCTATTGAACCAGATGTTATTTTAATGGATGAGCCTACATCAGCTCTTGATCCAATTTCCACACTGAAAGTTGAAGAGTTGGTACAAGAACTAAAAGAAAACTATTCGATCATTATCGTGACACATAATATGCAACAAGCAGCTCGTATTTCTGATCAAACAGCATTCTTCTTAAATGGAGAAATTGTTGAGTTTGATCACACGGATACCATTTTTTCTACACCTTCTGACAAACGAACAGAAGATTACATTTCAGGACGCTTTGGTTGATCAAGAAGGGGGTAAATAATTATGGTAGTTAGAGAAAAATTTGAACAAGAGCTTAAAGAGGTTCAAGATCAGTTTATAGCACTTAGTAGTCTAGCAATTTCTACACTGAATAAATCTTTTAATGCTTTGATTAGTTATGAAGTTGATGATGCATTATCAATTATTGAAAATGACGTGTATATAAATCGTTTAGAAGAAGAAATAAACGATCGTGTGATTTTATTAATAGCGAAACAACAACCTGTTGCTACAGACTTACGTCGTTTAATCGTTTATATTAAGGCAGCGCATGATATGGAACGAGTAGGTGACTACGCAGTGAACATTGCAAAAGAAACTATTCGTATGGGAAAAACTGAATTTGCATCACCAATTAATAACATTGAAAAAATGCGAGCAATTACGATCACCATGCTTAATGAGGTAATGAAAGCATTTATTGAAGAAAATATTGAAGAAGCACGTAAAGTTGCAGAACTTGATGACCAAGTAGATAACTTATATGGGCAAACAATACACCAACTATTAAAAGAGGGCTCTGATAACCCAAAATCATTAAGTCAAGTGACACAATTGGCTTTCGTTTGTCGTTACTTAGAACGATCGGCCGATCATGCAACAAATATTGCGGAAGAATTAATTTATATGGTAAAAGGACGTCATTACGAATTAAATAATTAAATTCACTAGAGAAAGATACCTTTTGTCTTTCTCTTTCTGTGTCTATAAATATTTACAACATAATAGTAGATATTTCAATGAGCTGTGCTATAATGGGTTAGTCGTATAAATCATGCTCAAAAAAAATTAAAATGAATCCTGATTAGAGTGGAGGGATAATGATGCGCGTTAACATCACACTTGCTTGCACAGATTGCGGCGAGCGCAACTATATTTCAAAGAAAAACAAGCGTAACAATCCGGAACGTCTTGAAATGAAAAAATATTGCTCACGTGAAAAGAAAATGACTACACACCGTGAAACAAAATAAAACCATTTAACCAAAACCTTCTTAGGTTTTGGTTTTTTTCATGGAGGAATCTAATTGGAAAAGTCTACATTACGAAAAATCACCTTACAAGTATTAAATAATCTTGATTTACTTGAACATCAACAAAATTCACATAAAATACATAAGAAAATATTAGTAGAAGAAAGTATAAAAAAAGCACAGGTCATCGGTATTACTTTATCGTCTTTCCCAGAAGTTGATACTTGGGGACTAATTGAAGAACTTTGGAAAAGAGGAAAAAGAGTAGCAGTCCCTAAATGTGAACCATTAACGCGAGGTATGACATTTTATGAAATCGAATCCTTTGATCAACTTGAAGTTGTTTATATGAAACTAAACGAGCCGATTCCTAATATCACCAAAAAGGTCGAAGCATCACAAATAGGCGTGCTAATCGTACCAGGTGTAGTTTTTAATAAGAAGGGATACCGGATTGGGTTTGGTGGAGGCTATTATGACCGTTTCTTAAGTGGCTATGATGGGACAACTATTGCTCTTGCATTTAATAGTCAAGTTGTTGAAGAAGTTCCTGTTGAACGATATGATCTTCCTGTAGAATATATTTTAACTGAGGCAACACGTATTGAGTGTTCGAAAATGTAGTTTATTTGTATATCAATCCGACAAACGGATTTTTATCAAAGATGATGGAAACATGTAATAGAAAATTAAAATATGAAACAATTGGGACCATAAGCAGGTTCCAGTTGTTTTTTTTGTGTGAGAATTATCTTTTTCTACTTAATTTATAAAAAGATGAAACTTTCAAAGGTTTTATTCGTCTTATAAAGGGTATTTAAGAATTTGAGACGTATATAATATTATACATGTGCATTGTTAATGTGAAGTTGCTTTATTGTAAAAGAAAGATTAAGATTGATTAATGTTTCTTTTCTATTTTGGAATAATATGAACCTTGTTTCAATAAGGTATGTAATATTGCTTTATTGATATACAAGTAACAAATATTTAATTAGACGGGTATCGTTTGATCCTATTTTATAAATAGGGATTGTACGGCTACTTTTTACGGATAAAAATTAGAAATACGAAAGTTAATAGGAGGATATAAGGAATGAAGAATAAAAGATACCTTAAACATTCGATTTTGGCTGTAGCCATTTTACTTACCTGGATTAAAACATACGTGATATACCACATTAGTTTTGATATGAAAATTGAAAATTTCATGCAACAAGTGATATTGTTTATAAACCCATTAAGCTTTTTGCTCGTAATTTATGGTATTTCTCTATTCTTTAAATCAGTTAAAGGTAGAAATCGATATTTGTTAATAACAAGTTCAATTTTAGCATTTATTTTGTACGCAAACGTTGCATTTTATCGCTTCTTTAGTGACTTTATTACTCTGCCAGTATTATTTCAAACGAGTAACTTCGGAGATTTAGGCGCATCTGCAGCAGAGAGCATCTATTTTACAGATGTATTGTACTTCATTGACGTTATCTTGTTATTTGTAGCGATGAAATGGTTGCCAAATGCGAAAGAAGCGGTAATTGTCAAACCAGCCATTCGTCGTGCTTATTTTGTGTTAGCTGCTGCAATCCTATTCTTAAATTTAGGACTTGCAGAAACTGAACGTCCACAACTTTTAACACGAAGCTTTGATCGTGAATTGTTAGTGAAAAATATCGGAACTTACAATTACCATGTGTACGATATTTATATTCAATCAAAGTCTCACGCAAAACGTGCGTTAGCGGATGGTAGTGAGTTAGTCGAAGTAAATAACTATGTTCGTTCAAATCAAGCAAAACCAAATGATGAGATGTTTGGGACTGCTGAAGGCAAAAACTTAATTATTGTTACCTTAGAGTCATTACAAACATTTGCAGTTAACGAGGAAATGAATGGTGAAGTGGTCACGCCATTCTTGAATGAACTATCAAAGGATAAAGATACTTTTTACTTCCCGAACTTTTATCATCAAACTGGACTGGGAAAAACGTCTGACTCCGAGTTTTTAGTTGAAAATGGATTATACCCTTTAGGTAATAGTGCTGTATTCTTTACACATAGTGGGAATACGTATAATTCAATGGCTGAAAGATTAGGAGAAAAAGGTTATTTTACAAATGTTATGCATGCTAACAACAAGAGTTTTTGGAACCGAGATATGATGTATAATGCACTAAATGTGGAGGAATTCTATGATGTCGAAAGTTATGATATCGCAGAAGGCCAAGCAGTTAATTGGGGAATGAAAGATATTCCATTCATGGAACAATCTGTTGAACACATGGCAGAAATGCCTCAACCCTTTTATTCTCGATTACTGACATTAACAAATCACTTTCCATTTCATTTGGATGAAGAAGATAAACTTATCCCTGAGTTTGATTCCAATTCTGGTACATTGAATCGTTATTTCCAAACCGTTCGTTATACGGATGAAGCAGTTAAGGCTTTATTCGATGACTTAAAAGAAAAAGGATTATACGAAAACTCAATTATTATGATGTACGGTGACCATTATGGTATTTCTGAAAATCATAATGAAGCAATGGGGCAATATTTAGGGAAAGAAGTTACGCCGTTTGAAAGTGCGCAATTACAACGTGTTCCAATGTTTATCCATATTCCAGGTTCTAATCAAGGTGAAGTAGTGGAAGATGTAGTTGGACAGATTGATATCCGTCCAACATTACTACATTTACTTGGTGTTGAAACAAGTAAAGATATGCAACTAGGTGCTGATGTCTTCTCTAAAGATCATGAAGAGTTTATCGTATTCCGCGATGGTCGTTTTGTTACTGATGAAGTGGTTTATGCGGGAGATATCTGTTATGACAAAGAAACAGGCGAAGAAACAGAAGCAGAGGCATGTGCACCTTATATTGAACGTGCAGCAGAAGAACTGGGATATTCTGATGAAATCATTAATGGAGATTTACTTCGTTTTTATGATCAAAAAACAGGAAATCTTTTAATTGATGAAACAACTGAGGGTAAATAACTCTTTTAAAAACCACCAAAAATGTGTACCATTTTTGGTGGTTTTTTTCTTTCTTGAAAAACATATGAATTACTTCTTGTGAAGAGGATATGAATTTAAACATAAATATATCCACTAATCTAGATGCCCCTCCTTTATGTCCATTCCATCATTGGAGAAGAAAGTGGATGCGTCGTAATTGAGTCAAGTGGCTTATATATTCTGACCGCTAGGCGGTACTAAGTGAAGTCTTATTTAAATTACTGTGCAAAAAAGAGTGAAATATATAAAAAAGCTGACGTTTAAAGTAAACGCCAGCTTTTTTATATATTAGTGTAAACTAGGTGGATAGCCTTGGTTCAAGACCGTCATTACTGTGAAAAATCCAAAAACCGCAAAAGTACCAAAATTAAAGACTAAACTCAAAAGATTTTTTTCTTTAAATGCTTGATAAGTACCAACTGCAGCAAAAATTGCAACAAGGCCAAAAATAACCATTAATAAGTTCATTATAGACACTCCTTTTGACATCAAAAAATGACTTTCGAATAAAGTTTTCTTACTTATTATAAGTTTTAATAAAGGTTTTGTCGAGGATTAATAAGTGTCTAATGTATGAACGAGGATATATGTTTAAACACTTTCTGCTACAATTAACTAGAGGTGAAGCACATGCTAAATATACGAACGTTTCCACTAGGGCCATTACAAACGAATTGTTATGTGATATCCAATAAAGAAAAACAATGTTTGATAATCGACCCAGGTGAACAAGGAGAAACATTATTAAAAGAAATTCGAAGATTGCAGTTGAAGCCATTGGCAATACTATTAACGCATGCTCATTTTGACCATATTGGTGCTGTTGATGTTGTAAGAGAATTCTATAAAATTCCAGTTTATATTCATCAAGCGGAAAAAAGTTGGTTAGCTGATTCAACTAAAAATGGTTCAGCCCGTTTTAGAGAACTTCCATTAGTTGAATGTAAACCTGCAGACGTTTTGATTGACGGAGAAGGACAGTTAGAAATCGGCCCATTTTCATGTTATATGTTTTATACACCTGGTCACTCGCCAGGGAGTATCACCTACTGGTTTGAAGAGGATGGATTTGCTATTGTCGGAGATACCCTGTTCCAAGGTAGCATAGGTAGAACAGACTTGCCTCATGGTAATGATAAAGAGTTAATTCAATCCATTCATAACAAGCTGCTCACATTGCCTGAGAACACTATTTGTTATCCAGGTCATGGGAACCCAACGACTCCACAAGAAGAAATGAATCAAAATCCATTTCTAAACGGTTTTTAATAAAATACAAAAAAGACAGTCAATTTAATTGACTGTCTTTTTTGTATTCGTTAATAATTTCTAAATCCGGAGACACGTCCACACATCTGTTTTACAACTTCATTGTCAACACAAAATAGCATGCTCCACTTTGTTAGTCCAAGATCTCCTAAACGGTTCTTAGTGAGTACCAGGGACATGAATGAATGTCGTATAGTAACTGAATCCAGCAAAGAATACTGTTAAATACGCACCAAAGATATAGATGTACATGCGTTCTGAAAGGTTTAAGAAACCTAAAAGAATGAATAAGCCTGTGTTTGCTAATAATAATAATGATGCCGTATACATATCACCTAAATATAACATAACTGCGAAAATTCCTGTCCAGAAACCCATCACTTTATACATATTGTTCATGAGTAGACCCCTCCTTTTACAACTATACATTTATCTCTCCCCCATTATAAAGGATTTTATTCCTAGATGTAAACTCTAGAATGTCTTAAGAATGTGACAATACCGTGGAAGTTATCAAATCTTTTCAAAAATAACCTTAATCTTATAAGTTTATGCAAGGTTATCTACTAAAAAGACTATAAATTAATAATAAATAATAGGTGACAAACATTATACAAATGTTGTACAATACGTATAACGAAAAACTTAATTTGGAGGGGTTAAATTGACTGAACTCATGTTTTATACGTATCCATCTTGTACATCTTGCCGAAAAACGAAAAAATGGTTAATGGCAAATCAAATTGATTTTGAAGAAAGACATTTATTTCGTCAAACACCAACGGTAGAAGAACTTATTTTTTTATTATCTTTAACAACAGAAGGTTTAGACGAAATCTTAGCAACGCGTAGTCAATCATTTAAAGAATTAAATTTAGATATTGAAGATTTACCATTATCTCAAGTAGTCGAATTAATTGTAAAAAACCCAAAGTTATTAAGAAGACCTATTTTAACTGATGGAAAACAATTAGTGGTGGGGTACCAACCAGAACATCTAGGTACTTTTTGCCGCAAAAGAAAATTATTCCCCGCAGTTTAGTGAGCAAAATTAAAATTTCCTACCTAAAAAGGTAGGAAATTTTAATTTTGACGAAAAGTATTCCCTAATAAACAATCAGCGGCTATAGTATACGTGACGGGTGAAGAGCGGTCCTTACCTGTTTAGGGTGAATGGTAAAATTTATGAGTGAATTATTGAATATCATTGAACAGAAAAGTGAAGAGTTGATAAATCGGGCAGTTCTAGCTCGTGCTTCAGATATTCATTTAATTCCAACTATAGGCCTATACACGATATATTTTCGGTTACACACAAAACTTGTCCCTGCAGGAAAGCTTCACCTGGATATAGGGGATCGCATGATTTCATACTTCAAGTTTTTATCCTCTCTCGATATCAGTGAAAAACGAAAACCTCAAAGTGGTTCATTTCAACAAACCTTCAATTCTCAAATATGTTCATTTCGTGTTTCAACGTTGCCATCTGTTCAAAATAAAGAAAGTTTGGTAATTAGAGTCCAATTACATGATGATTCTAAGCCTTTGCACGAACTTTCTCTGTTTAAAGAAACGGCGCAAGTACTACATGAGCTAATGATGGCTCGTCAAGGACTTATATGTATTACAGGTCCAACTGGTTGTGGAAAAACAACCACCATGTATTCGTTAACTAGTTACAGTGCACATCAACTAAGTAGGCATGTAATTTCTTTAGAAGATCCAGTAGAAAATAGCCAATCTCATTTACTTCAAATTCAAGTAAATGAGCGCTCTGGCATTTCATATGCTTCAGGATTAAAAGCGATATTACGACATTCTCCAGATGTCATTATGATTGGAGAAATTCGTGACGTAGAAACAGCTCGAGCGGCTGTTCAAGCATCTCTAACAGGTCATTTAGTCATTACCACCGTACATGCGAAAAATCCAGTAGGGTGTTTATATCGATTAATGGATTTGGGAATACCGATTGACGATTTGCAGCAAGCATTATTAGGGATAACTAGTCAACAACTGGTTATTACGTCTTATGATAGGGAAGATGATCGAGTTATTCCAAATCGTTCATCTTTGTATGAAATTTTATATGGGAACACACTTGAACAAGCGATAGAAGAAATCAAAGCTGGTAGGACTTTTAGAATGCCTCAAGAATTTACACTTAATGCTCAGTTTAAAAGAGGGGTTGAGATGGGTGTTATTCAAGTACCTCCAATCACATATTGAGATAAAGGATCGCCAAATTCCAAAGAAAAAGCAAGCTCAGTTTTTGAAAAGACTTTCTTCTTTATTACAAGAAGGATACACATTTTATGCATCTCTTATCATGTTGTTGCCTCATCATGTGAAATCGAGTGAAGAGGCGCAAAAAAAACTGTCCTCTCAATTGAAAAACGGAGATGGAGTAACCTCGGTGTTAATGGCTTTAGGAATTCCGACAAGTTATTTATTATCAATTCAAATGGCAGAGGAACATGGGAAATTACATCAAGCTTTACTTGTACTCCAAACACATATTGCAATGGTCGATCGAGCAAAAGCGAGTCTGAAAAAAGTTGTGATGTATCCCATATTTTTATTTAGCATGTTAGCTGGATTGTTTGTTGCATTCAGAATATATTTTCTACCTAATATGGAATTACTTGCATCTTCACGACAAGCAACAAGTTCTCCTACTACAATGAACTTGACGAGTGCGATGCTTCATTTACCTGATGCTTTATTAAGTTTTTGTATTTTATTATTTTTAATAGCTTTAGCTTTTCAATGGAAAATTAAAAGATATCCGGTAGCGCATCAAGTTAACATCTTGAAGAAGATGCCAGTTTTTTCAAAATGGATGAAATTAATGTGGACAAAGAGTTTTTCACAAGAATTAGGGACGTTATTAGCGAGTGGATTATCTTTACAGCATGCTTTAAATGTACTTAAACGGCAAAAATTCCAACCCTACTTACAAGTTATTTCAGAGGATATTTACAGTTCAGTATTAGTGGGGGAATCCTTAAAGCAAGCTGTACAGTTATCTGACTGTTTTATTAATGACTTTCCTACGTATATTTCACATGGAGAAGCGAGTGGTCACTTAGACCGGGAGTTATTAATCTATAGTGATTTATTAAATGAACAAACTGAAGCATCTTTAACAAGGTGGTTATCATTTGTCCAACCTGTTTTATTTGGGGTATTAGCTATTTGTATTCTAGCTGCTTATTTATCCATACTATTGCCAGTCTATGGAATGATCGACTTTATCTAAAAGGGGGAAAAGAAATGAAAAAAATTACATGCCAAAAGGGATTCACTTTAATTGAAATGATGATTGTTTTGTTAATCATATCGGTTTTAATATTAATTGCTATTCCAAATGTTACGAAACACTCAGCGACGATTGATAAAAAAGGATGCGAAGCTTATATAAAAATGGTTCAAGGACAAGTTGAATCTTACCGAATCGATGAAAAAAAGGTGCCCACAATTGAGCAATTAGTGTCTAATGACTACCTCAATGATGGCGAAACAACATGTCCAAATGGGAAAGTAATCCAAATTGATTCAAATACGGGACTTGTAACAGAACTTGTTGTCGTACCTCAATCATAAAGGATATTCCTTGCTTGAATTACTACTTGTATTGATGATCGTTATGGTCATCAGCTCAAGTGCTTTATTTATGAATAATCGTTATGTTGAAAAACACACATTTGATTTGTTTTATAATCAACTAAAACTTGATGTAGCTCACATACAATCGAAAGCATTGGTAGAAGAAAGATATTTCAAATTGATTTTTGATTCTGGTGGGACTCGGTACATAGCGAGAAGATCACTATATGATCCTCTTTTTGAACGGGGGTTGCCTAAAGGATATAGTTTGTCACAAGGTAGCACGATTACTGAAGTTGCCTTTCATGCGAATGGAAATATTGAAAAGTTTGGAACGCTAGTTTTTAGTACACCTGGAGGGTTAAAAATTGTCCGTGTTTATATCGGGAAAGGACGTTTGATGCTTGAACAATAATCAAGGATTTTCGTTTGTTGAAACAATCTTAACTGTCAGCATTTTATTTTTGATATTTGGGACATTAATGCCTTTTACTAACCTTATGAAACTGCAGTTAGCAGAAAAGAGAGAGGCATTACATGTGGCCATTACAAAAAATCAAGCGGCAACAGCTATAAAAAATGGGGATATATCTGGGGTAGTCATCTTAGATGATGTGGGTTACGTCTGGGAGTGGAGTAGTCCAATTCTATGTGTGAACTATGTGATTTTTGAGGTGAGTTACGAATCATGCGACACTTATTAACAAATAGAGGGTATACCTTAATTGACTCCATTCTTCAATTAACTGTATTGCTGTTGTTTTCTCAACTTATTTTGTTTTATTCAGTTTGGTTTAAACAAGTAGAAAAGCATTTCTTTTATTCCGAAACCGTTGATTGGGAAATGTTTTCAGTGGATATGGAAAGTTACGTGTCTTCAGTTTCTTTGATGCAAGAGCAAATTAATCATTCTGGAATTCGATATATAAAAGATGGGTTTGAGTATGATATTGAATGTTATCCATTGCTCATTCGTAAACAAAAAAATCGTCTAGGACATGAACCCATGTTAATCGGTGTTAAATCATGCGATATGCAAGTTATAGAAAATCAAGTAGTCATCCGTGTAGAGTTTGCAAGCGGGCGAAAAGAGGAACGTACGTATGAAGTATTTGTATCCTCACAATGAAAATGGTTTCTTACTTCCTGTAGCTATTGTCTTATTGTTTATTGTGTCTAGTGTACTACTTTACTTCGTTACCTCCTACATTTCTCAGATGAATATATATGAGATGTTGGAAAGTCGTTATATATCTGCTACTATTAAAAAAATGGAAAATTAGCGATAGTAGTCGTTTTATGACGATTTGTAGTAAGTGAGTGGGGTAGAAGTATGAAAAAAATTTACTTAATTGGCTTTATGGGATCAGGAAAAAGTGCAATCGGTAGACGTTTAAGTTTTTTGCTTAAAATTCCTTATTACGATATGGACCAAGAAATCGTAAAAAAGATAGGGATGAGTATCCCAGAAATTTTTGCGAAATACGGAGAAGCGTTCTTTCGTCAACAAGAACATGAATTTCTTAAAACGCTTCGAGATGAATGGTGTATTGTGTCGACAGGGGGTGGAGTGGCAGTTAATCCTAGCAATACTAAAGTTATGCGGCAAACAGGTTTAGTGTTGTTTTTAGATGCTACATTCGCAGATATTTGGAAACGTATTCATCGAGATGTCAACAGACCGATTGTGCAGGCTTCTACTCGGGAAGACTTAGAAGCGTTGTATACAACTAGAAAAAGATTTTATAAAGCTGCAACACACATTACAATAAGAACTCAAGGTCGCTCATTGAGACAAATAACTGAATACGCTGCATTTCAAGTAAATCGCTTAAAGTCGAACAATAAATGAAATTTAATTAAAAGCGTTCGCCTTTCGGTCATAAACGCAAAAAAGATTGTGCTTACATCCAATCAATGTTAGGATATAAAAAAGCGATAAGCGCTTTAGTACATTGATTTCTTTATATACCAAAACACATGTTTTGGGCGGATGAGTATACGGGGAGAGAACGCGCAAGTCGCGTCACCGAAGGAGCAAGTAGAAGCTACGAATCTCTCAGGTAAAAAAGACTCGTATAGGACGCATCTCTGGAGAACGCTATGATTTCATATAGCTACCAAAGAGGAAAGCCGATTTCAGGTAAACTTTCAGGTACCAGGACAGAGAATTCCCAGTTATAGGGAATTCTCTGTCCTTTTTTGTGTAGCGATTAAATATCTTAATTCTCTATTATTTAAAGTGAAGAAAAGTATATTTAATTGTCGATTAGGTCAGCCTTATTTATTAAAGCATATATGCCTGAAAGGACAATTTTTGCCCGTTATGAAAAGAGGAGGAAATTAAATTGTCAGAAAATTTAAAACGTACACCTTTATTTGATTCGTATAAAACATACGGAGGTAAAACAATTGACTTTGGTGGATGGGAATTACCTGTCCAATTTTCAAGTATTAAAGTAGAGCATGAAGCCGTTAGAACAAAAGCTGGATTGTTTGATGTATCACATATGGGTGAAATTACAGTTCGTGGTAAAGATAGCCTTGTATACCTGCAAAAATTATTGACAAATGATGTGTCTAAGTTAAAAAATGGACAAGCCCAATATAATGCGATGTGTTATGAAGATGGTGGCACGGTTGATGATTTACTTGTTTATAAAATTGAACAAGATGATTATTTACTAGTCGTAAATGCCTCAAATATAGAAAAAGATTTTGAATGGATGGAAAATTTTGTGTTTGATGACACTATTATAACTAATGTCTCAAATTCATATGGTCAACTTGCTTTGCAAGGTCCTTTAGCAGAAACAGTTTTACAGAGACTGACAAAAGAAAATTTATCTGAAATTGGCTTCTTTAAATTTAAAACAAATGTAAAAGTTGGCGACTATGATGCATTAGTTTCTCGAACGGGTTATACAGGCGAAGATGGATTTGAAATTTACGGAGATCCGGCTTCAATTGTCGCATTATGGGATTTGATTTTACAAGAAGGCGAAAAAGATGGAGTTCTACCATGTGGTCTTGGTTCACGTGACACACTTCGTTTTGAGTCATGCTTAGCCCTTTATGGCCAAGAACTTTCAAAAGATATCTCTCCACTTGAAGCGGGTATCGGTTTTGCTGTCAAATTGAAAAAAGTAGATGACTTTAATGGTCAAAAAGCGCTTGTTGCACAAAAAGAAGCGGGAATTCCACGCAAGTTAGTGGGCCTTGAAATGATTGATAAAGGAATACCTAGACATGGCTATACAATTTTTAAAGATGATCAAAAAATTGGTGAAGTTACTACAGGCACGCAGTCACCAACGCTTAAGAAGAACATTGGTTTAGGTTTAATTCAAAGTAAATTCAGTGAGCTTGGAACTGAAGTTGAAGTAGAGATTCGCGGGAAGCGTTTAAAAGCTGTTACCGTTGCAACACCGTTTTATAAACGTCAAAAATAATTGTTGGAAAGAGGTCATGACCCAATGAAACATCGTTATTTACCAATGACAGAACAAGATCAAAAGGAAATGTTAGAAACCATTGGTGTTTCTTCTATAGATGAACTGTTTTCTGATATACCTGAGAAAGTACGCTTTCAAGGACAATATAATATTAAACCGGCTAAATCAGAGTCCTCTTTACTAAAAGAGTTGTCTCAAATGGCTGCGAAAAATGCAGATAGTAAAGCTTATGCTTCATTCTTAGGTGCTGGTGTATATGATCACTACAAGCCAATTATCGTAGATCATGTCATTTCTCGTTCGGAGTTTTATACGGCTTACACACCTTACCAGCCAGAAATTTCTCAAGGTGAATTGCAAGCTATCTTTGAATTCCAAACAATGATTTGTGAATTAACAGGAATGGATTTAGCGAACTCTTCGATGTATGACGGTGGTACTGCATTAGCTGAAGCGGGAACGCTTGCTGCTGGACATACTAAACGTAAAAAACTTCTTATATCTGGTGCAGTTAACCCTGAATCTCAAGATGTCGTACGTATGTATGCATTAGGTCAATCGATTGAAGTAGTTCAAGTGCCGACTAAAGACGGAATAACGGATATCGATGCTCTAAACAATATGATTGATGAAGATACAGCCGCTGTTTTAGTTCAATATCCAAATTTCTACGGTCAAATAGAAGACATTCGCAAAATGGAAGGTATGACACATGAAGCAAAAGCTTTATTAGTTGTTTCTTCAAACCCACTTGCACTTGGTATCTTAACTTCACCAGGAAAACTAGGGGCAGATATTGTAGTTGGGGATGCTCAACCCTTCGGTATTCCAGAATCATTCGGAGGACCACACTGTGGATACTTCGCAGTAACTAAAAAATTAATGCGTAAAGTACCTGGTCGTCTAGTAGGTGAAACTACTGATGAAGTTGGGCGTCGTGGCTATGTATTAACACTACAAGCACGTGAACAACATATTCGTCGTGATAAAGCGACTTCGAACATCTGTTCAAACCAAGCGTTAAACGCACTTGCTGCTTCTGTTGCTATGACAGCTCTTGGTAAAAAAGGTGCTCAAGAAATCGCTGCACAAAATATTTTAAAAACCAACTATGCTAAAAAAACGTTTGAAGCAGCAGGATTTGAAGTTGTGTACCAAGGTGCACATTTCAATGAAATCGTTGTAAATGTTAAGGGGTCTGTATCTGCACTAAACAAAGAATTATTTAAAGTAGGAATAATCGGTGGATATGACTTGGGTAAAGTTGATGAAAAGTTAGAAGGACATGCGTTAATCGCAGTTACTGAACAACGAACAAAAGAAGAAATCGATGCGCTTGTGCAAGAAATGGGGTCTTTCCGTGCATAAAGAAAATCAACCACTAATTTTTGAAATAACAAAACCAGGCCGTATTGGCTATAGCTTGCCAGAACTTGATATTCCGGAAGTAGATTTATCATCTTTATTACCTGAAGGTTTGCTTCGCGAAGAACCTGCAGAACTTCCTGAAGTATCTGAGCTAGACATTATGAGACATTATACGGCATTATCAAAACGTAACCATGGTGTCGATTCAGGATTCTATCCACTTGGATCATGTACGATGAAATACAATCCAAAAATCAATGAATCCGTTGCACGTTTCCCTGGATTTGCAGACATTCATCCTCTTCAAGATGAAGATACGGTTCAAGGTGCATTGGAATTAATGTACGATTTGCAAGAACATTTAATTGAAATTACAGGTATGGACGATTTAACACTACAACCTGCTGCTGGAGCACACGGTGAATGGACTGCACTTATGATGATTCGCGCATTCCATTTAGCAAATGGCGACACACAACGTACTAAAGTTATTGTCCCTGACTCTGCACACGGTACGAACCCTGCATCTGCAACTGTTGCGGGATTCGATACGATAACAGTTAAGTCTGATGAGAATGGATTAGTCGACTTAGAGGATTTAAAACGTGTTGTAGGTGATGATACGGCAGCATTAATGTTAACAAACCCAAACACACTAGGCTTATTTGAAGAAAACATTTTAGAAATGGCTTCAATTATTCATGGTGTTGGTGGTAAATTGTATTATGATGGAGCTAACTTAAATGCTGTAATGTCTAAAGCACGTCCAGGAGATATGGGCTTTGACTGTGTACACTTAAACTTGCATAAAACCTTCACAGGTCCACATGGTGGCGGTGGTCCAGGTTCTGGTCCAGTAGGCGTAAAGAAAGACTTGATTCCATTCTTACCAAAACCTGTTTTAGTGAAGACAGAAGAAGGATATCACTTTGATTACAACCGTCCTCAATCAATCGGACGAGTTAAACCTTTTTATGGAAACTTTGGTATTAACGTCCGAGCGTACACGTATATTCGTTCAATGGGTCCAGATGGTTTGAAAGCCATCACTGAATATGCAGTACTTAATGCAAATTATATGATGCGTCGTTTACAACCGCACTTTGACTTGCCTTATGATCGTCATTGTAAGCATGAATTTGTTTTAAGTGGTCGTCGTCAAAAGAAACTAGGCGTGCGTACATTAGATATGGCAAAACGTCTTCTTGACTTCGGCTATCACCCACCTACAATTTACTTCCCATTAAATGTGGAAGAAGCGATGATGATTGAACCAACGGAGACAGAGTCTAAAGAAACATTAGACGCGTTTATCGATGCTATGATACAAATAGCTAAAGAAGTAGAAGAGACGCCAGAAATCGTCCAACAGGCACCTCATACAACGGTAATTAAACGTTTGGACGAGACCAAAGCTGCACGTACACCAGTTTTACGTTATAAAAAAATATAAAGAAATATAAAAAAAGGGTCTTTCCGCGAGAGCGGGAGGACCCTTTTTTACAATACAAGAAAGTATATAAATTTAGTGAGCCATGAATCCAGTATTCCTGGTATTTTAAGGAGTAGGTTCTAGTATGATATCGCTGATTTGCGCTCCAGGCGGACGCTTTCCACTGGGCGGGCGACGAGCCTCCTCAGGCCAACACGATGTTGGTCACAAAGGCGTTGTCACATGATGTGACGTTCTTAGCCTTTGTTCCACTTGGCGCTCCACTGCGGGGTCTCGCCTGTCCCGCTAAACCCGTAGGAAAGATATTGGACGAACTGTCATTCGTCCAATATCTTTGCGACGAGTAACCGCAGGAGCACATGTTTTTTCGTCGCCTTCCGCTTCAATCAAGTAATGTTTTCGAATTGATCACAAATGAAAAGATAACTTAAAAAGAACAGAATATATACTTTTTAAGGCCAGAAAGTCACTGTACTTTAAATAATGGAAAAATGCAGTGTTTTGCATCATGAACACTGAAATTCTGGTACTTTGAGCTAGTATTTCTCTTTTTAGAAATAGTGTAGAAGAAGTATTTCTGCTAGCTTTGTATCGCTCACGATTTCAAATAATTGTCACTAAAAATAGAACTATAGAGTGTCATGAACCCCGTGTTCATAGTGTTTTTAGTATATGGAAACTAACATGAATTTCCAAGGCGAGACTCACGCTAAACAGATAAATGTAAAGAGGTGATTCTCTTTTTTAAAGCTCACAAGTCTCCTCTTGAATTTCAGTGGAAGTGATGTTTGTTAAGTAATATAAACTTGTTTAGTAATCCTATCTAAATTTAGGAGTTGGTACATTCAGCTAACAAGACGACTTTTTATATTTATTTTTATAACATATTGTCATCACTGTTGATTTATAATTAGGAGAATGATTGAAGTGGAAGGCGGCGACTCCGGTGGGAAAAGCGCGAGCCGAAGACCCTGCAGCGAGCGGAGCGAGTGAAGCGGCTGAGGCCGTGCCCACGGAAAGCGTCCGCCTGCAACGGAAATCGCTAGATCTAAATAGAAGGCTGTCTTATTCTTTAAACTGATACTTAAATCATCTGTACTTTTTTAAAGGACCGGGTGCACTTGCCGGTTTTTCTTTATAGAGAAGAAAGTATAAACTTTTTGTCATATTGTTCGACAAAGATTTCCTGGTCGTTTTGGACGGCAGACATACTGCACAATAACCTAGAAAAGTGAATAAGTATAGGACTCGCCCTTTATTTTTTCACCTTAAAAGATTAGGGTTTCCAAGGAGAAGTTGTATTGAATCTCCTTAGCTTACACTTAAATTAATCGTACTTTCCTAGCATTACTTTTTAGAAGAAAAAAAGGTTCCTCCAAATGGAAGAACCTTAATATACTTATTTTGTTTTTATTTTACCAGTCCATTGGCGGAAACCGCCTTTTAATTGATAAATCTGTGTGCATCCTTTTTTCTTTAAAAACAAAGCTGTACGTGCACTTCTTGCGCTATTTTGGCAATATAAATAGACGGGCTTGTCTGGACGAATCTCTTTAAAACGTTGACGCATTTGTGATGAAGGAATGTTACGAGAACCTAGAATGTGGCCTCCGTCAAATTCTTTTGGTTCACGAACGTCTACAAGTTGTGCTTTTCGGTATCCTTCAATAAACTGTTCTTGCGATAAAACTGACACGGCTTTTTTTAATCGGAGTGATGAAATTAAAAAATAGATCACTAACCCAAATAAACCGGCAGCAATAATATATAAATACTCCACAACTTATTTCCCCTTTCTCTCTCTATGTTCTTATTATACAAGTTTATAGATAGAAAACCCACTTTTTTAAGAGGAAATGAATTGCTTTTACCTAAATATAAATGGTCAAAAAAGGATCGTATGTTCCTTTTTAGTGTAATTGATAAAAGAAACCATTAAAATTGCTAGTAAGTTTAGCGATTTTAAAAATATGCTACTAAAATACATCCATCATAGTACGATTGGCACGGTAAATCGATCGATAACGAAGTGGTATGATAAAAAATTATCGGACCTTGATGTTGTTGCCCTATACAGAAGAGAATTTCAGAAGCAGAAGAAAAAAGCGAATGCTTCCATTTTCAAAGTCTAAAAAATAAACAGTAGCCACAGAACAATCATTTTGTTAATATAAATAGCATTGCGAGGAGGAAAATACATGTCTAAACCGATTTGGTATTTTATTAATTCTGGTGCTTGTCGTCCATCCTTTAATATGGCGTTAGATGAAGCGTTACTAGACTGGCATAGTGAAGGACTCCTCCCACCAGTTATACGTTTCTACAGATGGAATCCTGCCACATTATCTATTGGATACTTCCAAAATGTGGCTAAAGAAATTAATATGGAAGAAGTTAAAAAGCATAACTTAGGTTTTGTTCGTCGTCCAACTGGTGGTCGAGGAGTTTTGCATGAACATGAGTTAACATATAGTGTGATTGTTAGTGAAGACTATCCAAATATGCCTAGGACAGTTACCGAAGCATATCGCGTTTTAAGCGAAGGATTATTAATTGGATTTCAAAAACTTGGGTTAGATGCCTATTTTTCAGTGCCTGATACAGAAGAGAAAAAAAGTGATTTAAAAAATCCTAAAAGTGCTGTTTGTTTTGATACACCATCTTGGTATGAGTTGGTAGTAGAAGGTAAGAAAGTAGCAGGCAGTGCACAAACGCGACAAAAAGGTGTTATCCTACAGCACGGAGCGATCTTACTCGATTTGGATGAAGACAAACTCGTCTCTTTATTTAACTATAGATCTGAAGAGATGAAAGCTCGTGTTCTTAGGGGAATATCTGAAAAAGCAGTTGCGATTAATCGTATTCTCAAAACTCCCGCAACTATTGAAGAATGTATAGAAGCATTTAAAAGTGGATTTGCAGAGGGGTTAAATGTTAATCTTGAGCCTTATTCTCTGACAAATGACCAATTAGAATATGTAAAAGCGTTAGAGACTAGGCGTTATGCAAATGATGATTGGACTTATCGAAAATAGAGGGTATAAAGTATTATTTTTAATATAAAATAAGGATTATTTGCCTATAGACGTTGCGTATGTATGTTCGACCATACATGCGCTTCAATTGATTTAAATATCAATATGTAGTAATATATTTAATTATACACACTATATATAGTGTTTTTTACCTTACATAGGAGGAATGAATTATGGTACTAATTTCTAAAGATACGATTGGTAAATTGAACATTAATGCATTGAATCAGGACATAGCATCTTTCACTCAAGTACACCCCATTACACCAGACATGACATTGACGCACAAAGGTGTTTCTCGGTTAGTAATGCTCGATCGTTATTCGTTTAAAGATATGTCAAAGGAAACGTTGAAAGCAGGAGATTTCGTCGTATTAACGGTGAAAGAAGATCCTAAATTCCCAGCTCGTGGCTTAGGCTATATTGTCTCTATAGACCGTGCAACAAACAAGGCAAAAGTGTTAATTGAAGAGGACTACAGAAGTGCCATTGATGACCCAACTGAACAACAATCGGGAATCGTTAATCGTTCAATACATGTAATTGAAAAACCGCTGGAAGTTTATTATGAACAAATTGCAAAACGTAATGCAACTGGATTAGCATCAGTAGAAACAACTGAAGAAAAGAAACAAGAATGGTTCCAAAAGTTTTATGAACAATTGGTAGCATTGAAATTTATACCTGCTGGACGAGTTCTTTATGGAGCGGGAGCAGGTACCGATGTAACCTATTTCAACTGTTATGTTATGCCGTTTGTGCCGGATTCGCGTGAAGGGATTTCTGATCATCGTAAACAAGTGATGGAAATCATGAGTCGTGGTGGTGGCGTTGGAACGAATGGATCAACACTACGTCCACGTAATACGCTTGCAAAAGGTGTTAACGGAAAATCATCTGGCTCTGTATCATGGTTAGACGATATCGCGAAGTTAACTCATCTAGTTGAACAAGGTGGCAGCCGACGTGGTGCTCAAATGATCATGCTAGCTGATTGGCATCCTGATATTGCAGAATTTATTATTTCAAAAATGCAAAATCCTAGAATTCTTCGCTTTTTAATCGAGAATACAGAGGATGAAACCATCAAAGAACTAGCGAAAGATAAACTTAACTTTAAACCTTTAACACAGCAAGAAGAAGCGATGTATCAAGGGATAGTTAATTACAAGGCAATACCTGGTCTAGGTGGATTTAGTGATGGAATTATCCGCGATGCAGAGACAAAGTTAACAGATGGTGGTACTTACAGCGTAAACAATTCAGAGTTTTTAACTGGTGCTAATATTTCAGTTACGCTAACTGATGACTTTATGAAAGAAGTAGAACTAGATGGCGATCATGCACTTCGATTCCCTGCTGTTGAAACTTACACTTCTGAAGAAATGGCTGTTTATAATGAGAAATGGCATGAAATTGGAGACATTCGTGAATGGGAAAAACAAGGTCATAGCGTACGTACTTATCGTACGATGAAAGCGAAAGACTTATGGAATTTAATCAACATTTGCGCAACATACTCAGCAGAACCTGGGATTTTCTTTATTGATAATGCAAATGAAATGACCAATGCAAAAGCATATGGACAACAAGTGGTAGCAACGAATCCATGCGGAGAACAACCTTTAGCGCCATATTCAGTATGCAACTTGGCAGCTGTCAATTTAGCACAATTTGCTCAAAAAGAGTCGAAAACAGTCGATTTTGAAGGTCTAAAAGAAACCGTGCGTGTCGGTGTACGTATGCAAGATAACGTGATTGATGCAACACCTTACTTCTTGGAAGAGAACGAAGTACAAGCCCGTGGTGAACGTCGTGTTGGCCTTGGTGTTATGGGACTAGCTGACTTACTAATTTATTGTGAAAAAGAATATGGATCAGATGAAGGTAATGTTTTAGTTGATCAAATTTTTGAAACAATTGCTGTAGCAGCGTATGAAACTTCTGCTGAGCTTGCAAAAGAACGTGGGAGCTTCCCGTTCTTACAAGGTGAAACGGAAGAAGAAACAAATCGATTGCGCCAAGCTTTCATTAATACAGGATTCATGAAAAAAATGGTACCTCATGTTAGAGAATCGATTATTGAAAATGGAATTCGCAACTCTCACTTATTAACTGTCGCACCAACGGGATCAACAGGCACAATGGTTGGAGTATCAACAGGGTTAGAACCTTATTTCTCATTCACATATTATCGTAGTGGTCGTTTGGGTAAATTCATTGAAGTAAAAGCTGATATTGTACGTGAATACTTAGAAGCAAATCCACATGTAGATGCTAATAATTTGCCAGAGTGGTTTAAAGCATCGATGGAATTAGCACCTGAAGCCCATGCTGATGTGCAGTGTATTATTCAACGTTGGATTGATAGTTCTATTTCTAAAACAGTAAATGCACCTCGTGGATATACAGTGGAACAAGTACAAGGTGTATACGAACGACTGTATCGTGGTGGAGCAAAAGGTGGAACAGTGTATGTTGACGGAAGTCGAGATGCACAAGTATTAACACTTAAAGCCGAAGAAAATGTAATGGATGAACATCATTATGAAGAGAAAATCATGGGAAATCGTCCGATTGTATTAGTAGATACCATCCAAGCTTTACGCTCTACAACGGTGACAATTGGTTCTGAAGCAGGAAACAAATGTCCGGTATGTAGACAAGGGACAGTGGAAGAAATGGGTGGCTGCAATACATGTACAAGTTGCGGTGCACAACTTAAATGTGGACTTTAGAACAAAGTATTGAAACGACTATAGCCACAAATGAATCAATATAATAAAAAAACGCCGCCCATTGTATCTTACTTGATACAATGGGCGGCGTTTCTATTTCTATATATTTGTTGAAGTCATTGCTACTCCAACCTTTTTATCTGGAGGCTCTTCCGGTGTTAATCATAAACATCAATATTCTGAATATCGAGAGACTGGGACATCACATAATACACTGGTTGCTAAATGTTGATTTTTGTATAGCTCAATCATTTTACTAAAGTTTTTTCAAATCACAGAAAATATGATTAGAGTGAGTGATATCAGTCAAAAATGGAATATAGAAAGGATTGTGATTTGATTGAAAAGTACTCATTATTTTTGGATATCATCTGCACATGCTGCAGTTTTTACAAGTATATTAGGTTTTCTACATGTATTTAAATTTATATCTTGGAACCCAATAAACTGGACAAAGATACAAATATTTTCTCAAACGCATATTTCAGTGAAGTGGCTTCTTACACTTTTTGTTGTTTTTATGGTAATCAATATTGTGATGGGATTGTTCCTACTTGTCAAAAAAATGCCAACAGTTGTAACATCTATTGTCGTAGGGGGTGCTACTTGGCTGTTGCTAGAGTGGTCTATATATCAAAATTTCACACACATTAAATGGAGTTCAATACCAATATTAACGGTCATTATATTAATTTGTCGAGCGCTTGCAGAAACAATTAATTACTATGACCGTGAAGTGTACGAGGACAAACGAAAGTAGTTGCTGCAAACATTTGTTATGCTAAAATGGAAGGGAACGTGATGCAACAGGAGGGAAAAGGATGAACATTCTTTGTTTGAATGGTCCAAACTTAAATAGATTAGGAAAACGTGAACCTGCAATTTATGGGTCAGAAACGTTGGAAGATGTGAATCAATCACTTATTACATGCGGTCAAGCATTAAATGTCCTGATCGAATGTAAACAATCCAATCATGAAGGTGTATTAATTGATTGGTTACACCTTGCAGAAGAAGATAATATCGACGGCATTATTTTTAATCCAGGAGCGTATACGCATACTAGCTATGCGATACGTGATGCCATATTATCTATATCGATTCCGGTTATTGAGGTTCATATTTCTAATATCCATAGTAGAGAAAGTTTTCGGCACAAATCTGTTATAGCTGCCGCTTGTGTTGGACAAATTTCTGGTCTTGGAACATTTGGTTATACGTTAGCGCTGGAAACATTTTTACATAGAAGAAATGGGGAATCGTAAATGGGGAAGTTATCTAAATTACGTCAAGCATTAGTGGAAAATGAGATTGATGCGTTGCTTATAACAAGTGGTTATAATCGCAGATACATAACTGATTTTACCGGAACAGCTGGAGTTGCAATTATATCAAAAGAACAAGCTATTTTTATTACGGATTTCCGTTACTTAGAACAGGCTGAAAAACAAATTTCTGGATTTGAAATTGTGAAACATACTAAAACATTAGTAGAAGAAGTTACTGTTCAATTAGATAAAATGGCTGTGAAAAAGGTTGGTTTTGAGAAAGATGACATGACCTATTCAATGTATGAAAGCTATAAAAAGGCCGTTAATACTGAACTTGTACCAGTATCAGGTCTTGTAGAGAAAATACGCTTGATTAAGACACCTGAAGAGATTAAGATTATTAAGGCTGCCGCAGATATTGCAGATGCGGCTTTTAATCACATTATAACGTTTATCGCACCTGGAAAAACTGAATTAGAAGTTTCAAATGAATTAGAGTTCTTCATGCGTAAACAAGGAGCCACATCTTCTTCATTTGATATAATCGTTGCATCTGGCCTACGTTCGGCACTCCCGCACGGTGTCGCAAGTGATAAAATTATAGAAAAAGGTGATTTTGTTACATTAGACTTTGGTGCATTGTATAATGGATATGTATCTGACGTAACAAGAACTGTTGCTGTTGGGGAACCTAGTGACCATTTAAAAGAAATCTACCAAATTGTCTTAGATTCACAAATGTTGTCGTTGGAAAAAATTAAACCAGGTATGACTGGAATTGAAGCAGATGCTGTGGCACGTGATTACATTAAATCAAAAGGGTACGGAGAAGCATTCGGTCATTCTTTAGGTCATGGAATCGGATTAGAAGTTCATGAAGGACCAGGATTATCATTCCGTTCGGAAACCGTTCTCGAAGAGGGTATGGTAATCACAATTGAACCGGGTATTTATCTACCAGGTGTCGGTGGTGTAAGAATTGAAGATGATGCAGTCGTGACAGCTACAGGCACTGACAGAATAACACATTCTACAAAAGAGTTACTTATCTTATAATTTTTGGGGGAACACACATGATTTCAGTTAATGATTTTAAAACAGGTTTAACAATCGAAGTAGATGGTAGCATTTGGCGCGTACTAGATTTCCAACATGTTAAACCAGGTAAAGGTGCAGCGTTTGTTCGTTCTAAACTGCGCAACATTCGTACAGGTGCAGTGAATGAAAAAACATTCCGCGCTGGAGAAAAAGTGAAAAAAGCGCAAATTGATAACCGTAAAATGCAGTATTTATATGCTAGCGGGGATCAACACAATTTCATGGATACTGAATCATATGAGCAGATTGAACTTGAATCAAAACAAATCGAGTATGAGTTGAAATTCCTGCGTGAAAACATGGAAGTTCATATCATGCAGTATCAAGGTGAAATTTTAGGTGTTGAATTGCCTAACTCTGTTGTCTTAGAAGTAACAGAAACTGAACCTGGTATTAAGGGTGATACTACTAGTGGCGGTACAAAAGCTGCCATTTTAGAAACTGGGCTTTCTGTACAAGTACCATTCTTTATCAACCAAGGTGACAAGTTAATTATTAACACAACAGACGCTGCTTACGTTTCAAGAGCGCAGTAATAATAAAAGCGGGAAGTGCCGCTTTATCCTGATCTAAAATGGTGCTCGTATACTACCGCTTCGAATATAAATTTAAAGTTACTAAATGCATTCAAATTGCATTTGGTAACTTTTTTTTTCATGTTTGTTCCTTTTTGAGCATACGATAAATAGACTGAGGAGGGGACAAGTCGGAATTCATGGATATAATTCGGGTTGCGGGGATTGGAGTAATTCTTGCATTGTTGCACCTATTCTTTGAACAAACAGGAAAGAAAGAGTTTACCTTTTTTTTATTTGTTTTTGGGTACCTATATATGACCGTCGAAATGCTGCGGTTTCTACGTTATTTCTTTGAAGAAATCACTACTTTTTTCGAATGGCTCACCATTTCGGTGTAGACTATGCAAATTATCCTAGTAATTATTGTAATAATTTTCCTGTTGTTGTTACTTCAACAAATCCTCCCACAGTACACACCTTTATTTCTTAGTTTTTTCTTTTTCATTTTACTCTCTCATATATTAATTCAAATGTTTTTTCCTATTATACGAACCTTACTTGAACAAGCACCAAAAGAAACGCTACCTATTACTCGTGTTTTATTATTTTCTGTATTTCTAACATTTTTAGCTGAAGCTTTGTCAGAATGGTGCCGAAATGTGAATTTAGAAGTGTTCGTCCCAATTATTTCTATTAGTTGTCATTTATTAATACTCTCCTACTGGTTGCCACTGATTCAACAAATGTTTACTACATTGACAAGGCTGTTGATTGAATAATCCAGGTATTAAGGGGGTGAGACGGTACATGCTTGAACCCTTGTATGCCTACATTTTTGGTGTAACCAGGTACTTTATCGTTCTGTTAATAGCGATCATTTTTGCGATGATACTTGATATTTTATTTCCAAAAGCAAAACGCTGGACAAGATTATCTCTTTTTTGCATAGCTGTTCTATATACACTCACCCCTGCAATAGATGCGATGTACGATATGCAACAGTATTCAAAACAAATGATTACTGTATTCATGAGTGTCTATCCTGTGTTAGCTGCTGGATTACTTATGAATAGTGGAACCATGGCATTTTCAATATGGAATCCCGCTTTGTATGTATTCATTCAATTTACAGTGGTTCTAACAGAGAGAATCCTTATTCCTTTACTAATGACCACAATCCTTCTTGATTTTATTAGTAGGTTTCATCCAGCGACATCATTTACAAAGTTTACAGACATTATTCGAACTTCACTACTTAGTATTGTTTCAGCAGTTGTCGTTATTTATAGTTTTTTCATTTCAGTTCAAGGATTTATCTCTTGGAATATTTCAAGTGCAGTTACTGAGCCAATTAAAAAAATTATTCAGCAAAATGTTCCCTTTGGTTCATTTTTTTCTGAAAATCTGAGTACATTTACTCGTTTTTCTTCGTCCATCACATCAATAACTGGTGGAGGAATTGCTTTTACAATTCTATTAGTCGTATTAATCCCGACACTAAAAACGATAAGCGTTGCATTCTGTTATCGATTAGTGGCTGCAATCATCGAACCATTTGGGCCTGAAGACTTAGTTAATTTCTTGGATGATATCGGGAAATCGATTTTCGTTCTTAGTATCTTGTCATTTCTCATTGCCTTTGCTTTTTTCTACACAGCGATCTTCGTTGTAATTTTAGTTAAATTTTCACTTCTAATGAGGGGTGCATAATGTCTGAGTGGTTAACAGGATTAGTATTTATTATTTTATTAAGTGAAATCCTTCAAGCAATATTTCAAGAGTCAGAATCTCAAGAAAAATTGGAGGAGTATACCAAGCTGGGACTCGCCATGTACATCCTATTGTTCATCACTTCATTTTTTTATGAATAGTTGATGAATACTTCTCATATAGTTTATCAAGCCTGTCTCACTTAAGAGAGGAGCGTGATTCCATCCATTAAACCTAATCGTATAAAAAGTGGCATCTTGCTCGCAAGCCTCTTGGTATTCATGGTGTTTTTCTTATTTAATGGATCTATTTTCACAAAGCAACCGAACACAACCAGTCAGTCACAAGATACATTTTCGCAAGAACAATCATTAACAATTGCATTGGAAAAAATGGCTGGGGTAGGTGAAGTTGAATTATTTTTTTATACAGGCACGAACGAGCCTCAACAAACAGTTTCGGAAAAACCTAGCTTTGCGTTGTTTGATCAAAAAACAGAAGAGCAAACAACAATTCAATCCGTTTTGATAGTAGCAACAGGAGCGGACCAAGCTCAAACTAGATTGATGTTAAAAAAATACTTGTCGGCGGTATTATTCTTGCCAGAGCATCGAATTGTCGTCGTCCCGATGGATGAGAAAGGGGTTTCTAAATGAAAGTCAAAAAACGTACAGTGTGGATGCTAACCTTATTAAGTTTGGTAGCAGTAATTTCGGTGTATTACGTGAAAGAGCCTAACATCATGCCCTTTGATGGTTTAGCTATTTTTTCAGATGGAGCACTTGATCAATTGACAATCGATGAAGAAGCTGGAGATGATGCAATTACTCCAGTATATGCTCAAAGTGCGTTATTTGAAGAAATGAGAATGGAATCACAAAACAAGCGTAGTCAGCTTAGAGAACAGTTAACGACTAGAATTACAACAGATGAAATGTCTGCCGATGAAATCAATGAACTGTACAATGAGATGAGTGATTTAACGGTTAGAGATTCCACAGAAGCAATGCTTGAAATGCTCATACGTTCATTAGGTTATGCAGATGCTCTTGTACAAACAGATAAAGGTAAGGTAGATGTAAGAGTTATCTCGGAAGAACAAGGAAAAGCACAAGCAAATGAAATAATTCACATTGTAAAAAAACAATGGGAAGACGCTAAATCAGTAAAGGTTACATTCCAACCTGCTTCATAATGAATGAAAGGGCCCATAGAGGTCCTTTTTTTAATTTTTAGATTTACAGCATTTTCTCAACCTTAGTTTAGCTTGAGTGGACTCCTATGCGTTTCGAGTTAGCACTCTCAAATAAAGAAATTTAGGTTATCTATTTCAAATTTCCACAAAAACGTCTAAAATAGAAGAAGTACCTAATTCGATACATGGTAAGGGGAGTTTGAAATGATAAAAATTCAAGAAATCCGTGAAATTATTAAACTTATTGACCACTCATCCATTGATGAGTTTAGTTACGAAGCAGAAGGTACGAAAATTAAACTTAAAAAGAATAGTCTACACGAATCAACTGAAGTAATTGTCCCTCAATCTAATTTTGCAGCACCACAAGTTGTAGAGTCATCAACAATGGATACTACACAAGTAACGACATCTCCAACTGTAAAAGAATCATTTGCAAATATTGAAGTGAAAGAATCAATTAACGATGAGTCTTTCCATAAAATTCAATCTCCAATGGTAGGAACATTCTATGAATCATCTTCACCAGATTCACCAGCATTTGTTCAAATTGGTGATAAAGTAAGTGAAGAAGGCATCGTGTGTATTGTGGAAGCTATGAAATTATTTAACGAAATCGAAGCAGAAGTGTCTGGCGAGATTGTAGAAATTTTAGTAAAAGATGGACAACTCGTAGAGTACGGCCAACCTCTGTTCTTAGTAAAAGCGAACTAAGGGGGAAAACCAATGATGAAAAAAGTATTAATTGCTAATCGTGGTGAAATCGCGGTTCGAATTATTCGTGCATGTAAAGAGTTAGATATTGAAACGGTGGCTGTTTATTCGGAAGCGGATCAAGAAGCGTTACATGTGCAAATGGCAGATGAATCTTACTGTATTGGTCCAAATCCATCGAAAGATAGTTATTTAAACTTTAGTAATATTATAAGTGTGGCAAAGTTAACAGGCTGTGATGGAATTCATCCAGGGTATGGTTTTTTAGCGGAGAATGCGAGTTTCGCTGAGTTATGTGAACAGTGCAATATTACCTTTATTGGACCAACCTCAGATGCCATTTCAAGAATGGGCACAAAAGATGTAGCCCGTGAAACGATGCGAAAAGCAGGTGTACCGGTTGTTCCTGGCTCTACGGGCATAGTAGCAGATGATAAAGACGGACTAGAAATCGCTCGTAAAATTGGATTCCCCGTCATTATTAAAGCCACTGCTGGTGGTGGTGGTAAAGGGATTCGAGTAGCACGAACAGAAGAAGAACTTGTTAAAGGTATTCAAATTACCCAAAAAGAAGCAGCAGCTGCTTTTGGTAACCCTGGTGTATATATTGAAAAGTTCATAGAAATCTTCCGTCATGTTGAAATTCAAGTTTTAGCAGATAGTTTTGGCAACACCATTCATTTAGGTGAACGCGATTGTTCTATTCAACGCCGCATGCAAAAACTGGTAGAAGAAGCACCTTCACCAGCTCTTTCGCCAGAAATTCGTTATCAAATGGGCGATGCAGCAGTAAAGGCAGCACAAGCGGTAAACTATCGTAGTGCTGGGACAGTTGAATTTATTTTTGATCATATTAATCAAAAATTTTACTTCATGGAAATGAATACACGTATTCAAGTTGAACATCCTGTTACAGAAATGGTTACGGGTATTGATTTAATTCAACAACAACTTAAAGTGGCTTCAGGTGAAAGACTTGCGTATACACAAGATGATGTGAAAATTAAAGGTTGGGCTATTGAGTGTCGTATAAATGCAGAAAACCCTTCTAAAAATTTCATGCCTTCAGCAGGGAAAGTAGAAATGTATTTAGCTCCAGGTGGATACGGTGTACGTGTGGATTCAGCAATGTATTCAGGTTATAGAATTCCTCCATACTACGATTCAATGGTCGCGAAACTCATTACATTTGCAGATACACGCGAAGAAGCTGTTGCAAAAATGAAACGTGCATTAAGTGAATTTGTGGTTGAAGGCGTACATACAACTATTCCTTTCCACGAGAAATTAATGGATCATGAAGTGTTTAAATCAGGTGATTTTGACACGAAATTTTTAGAGAGATACGACGTCATGAATTCCTAAGAAAGGATGATTGAGATGGCTGAAAAAACAACTACAGCTTACTTGCAAATGACTCCTGCAGGTAAAGAAGCCTTAGGGAAGATTGAAGTAGCACCAGAAGTATTAGAAGTAATCGCTGGAATTGCAACAACAGATGTTGAGGGTGTTGGGGGTACGCGAGGAAGTTTTGCTACTGGAGTTGCTGAACGTTTAGGCAAAAAAGTTCATGGTAAAGGCATTAAAACAGAACTAACCGAACAAGGTTTATTTGTTGAAATTTATTGTACAGTAAAGTATGGTGCATCAATTCCTAAAGTAGCTAAAGAAGTTCAGAATCAAGTGCGTCAAGCAATTTTTAATATGACTTCTCTTGAGACGCAAGAAATAAATGTCCATATTACCGGCATTCAATTTGAACAGCAAAAAGAAACAATAACAGAATAATTTAGGACATCGTTTGGCAAGTTCGAACGATGTCTTTTTCTGAACATTTAAACATACTTCCGTGTATGTCCTGTGTACAGGAAATATGCTATGATGTGTTCGAATGTATATTAAAGGAGACTATCACATGAAACGTAGAGAAGCTCGTGAAAAAGTGTTGCAAACTTTGTTTCAGTTAGAAAACACGGAGTTGACAATAGAAGAAGCAATGAGTCATGTTTTAGATGGTCAAAATGATTCTTTCTATGAAAAACTTGTACGTGGTACGACTGAACATTTAACGCAAATTGATGAATCACTTAAAGAAAAATTAGAAAATTGGTCACTAGATCGCTTACCTAAAATCGAACGAACAATTTTGCGTTTAGCTGTCTTTGAATTGTTATTTATGCAAGATGCTCCTTCAAAAGTAGTAATTAATGAAGCAATTGAATTGAGTAAAACATTCGGAGATGACAAATCAAGCAAGTTTGTCAACGGTGTATTATCTAAATATGCGGTTGAGTCTTCTAGCTGACACCAGGGGGAATTTTGACATGTCAAGTATACTAATAAGTGGAAAAGAAATTGGACAAGCTATAAGAAGTGAACTATCTGTACGTATTGACCGCTTGAAGAATAGTGGCATAACACCTGGCTTAGCTGTTATTTTAGTAGGTGAAAACTCAGCTTCCAAGACGTATGTTGCTAATAAGCAAAAAACATGTGAAGCACTTGGTATGCATTCTCGTTTACTTTCATTTGAATCTGAATTAACAGAGCGAGAACTCATACAAGCGATTCATTCTCTTAATAACGACCCAGAAATTCATGGTATTTTAGTTCAATTGCCATTACCAAATCATATTACAGAAACTGAAGTATTGGCAGCAATTTCTCCTGCAAAAGATGTAGATGGCTTTCATCCAATAAATATTGGTAAAATGATGCTCGGTCAAGATACATTTCTTCCATGTACGCCATTTGGTGTCATGAAACTTCTAGAACACTCTCACATCGAAATTTCCGGTAAGCATGCTGTTGTCATAGGACGTAGCCATATTGTCGGGAAACCTATGGGTCAATTACTGTTGCAAAAAGATGCAACTGTTACATATGCTCACTCTAAAACCGCAAACTTAAAAGAAATTACATTGCAAGCTGACATCCTAGTTGTTGCAGTAGGTAGAACGAAAATGATTACAAGTGATTATGTGAAGACGGGTGCCGTTGTAATCGATGTTGGCATGAATCGTGATGAAAATAATCGCTTATGTGGTGACGTGGATTTTGATTCTGTAAAAGAAAAAGCAGCTTACCTAACACCTGTTCCAGGAGGGGTTGGTCCTATGACAATCACTATGTTAATGGTGAATACTGTAAAATCAGCAGAAAATGAGTTACTTCAAGACATTTGAAGTTAAAACAGGTAAAATAAAGGAAAGAAAAAAAGCTGTTTTTCTTATAGAAAGACAGCTTTTTTATTTCTTCTTTGTGAGGAGTTTGAATGAATGTGACATCAACTTCATATTTAACGGTAAAAGCTTTAACTAAATACATAAAACGGAAATTTGATGCAGATCCCCATTTACGAAATGTCTATGTCAAAGGGGAACTATCAAATGTAAAAATACACACGAGTGGGCACATCTATTTTACGATAAAAGATGAGCAAACGAGAATATCTGCTGTTATGTTTGCTGCTCAAGCTAGAAACTTGAAATTTAAACCTGAAAGTGGAATGAATGTTCTTTTGCAAGGTGATGTAAATGTTTATGAAGGATCTGGCCAGTATCAGCTGTATGCACAAGTCATGCAACCTGATGGCATTGGAGAATTATTTGTAGCGTTCGAACAGCTAAAAGAAAAACTAGCAAAAGAAGGATTGTTCCATCCTTCTAGAAAAAAACAAATTCCTAAATTCCCTCAAACAATAGGCGTTATTACGGCTTCCACAGGTGCAGCAATTCGAGATATCGTCACGACCTTGAGTAGACGTTATCCACTGGCAGAAGTGATCATTTTTCCTACATTAGTTCAAGGTATAGGAGCAGCACCTAGTATTGTGAAGGCACTTAAACGTGCAAATGCATATTCTGAGTTGGATGTTTGTATAGTCGGTCGTGGTGGTGGGTCGATTGAAGATTTATGGGCATTTAATGAAGAGATTGTTGCTCGAGAAATTGCTAACAGTAGCGTTCCTATCATTAGTGCGATTGGACATGAAACAGATACGACCATTGCTGATTTTGTATCAGACTTACGCGCACCAACTCCAACTGCTGCTGCTGAACTTGCTGTACCCAATCAACTTGAGTTATTACAACACGTAACAAACAGAAAATCACAAATCCTATCAATTGTCTCAGCAACTTTGTCTCAAGAGCGTAAAAGATTAACACGGGTCAAATCGGCATACCCGCTTGCTTATCCGGACAGATTGTATCGACCTTTTGTTGAAAAGTTAACACGTGCAACAGAACAGTTAGAGAAAAGTGGGAGAACCCTACTCCAACAAAAGCAGCAACGTCTCGATCAGCAAACAATGCGGTTAACCTTACAAAATCCGCAAAAATCAGTTCAACAACATCTAAAAGATATAGACGTATATCAACAACGGTTGCATGTAGCTACTCAAAAAAACATTCAGGCAAAAGGTCGTTCATTTAGTGCTTTGATTCAATTACTTGAAGCATTAAACCCATTGAAAATAATGGATAGAGGCTACAGTATAACGTATCAAAATGACCAAGTAGTAAAGTCAATTGAAGAACTTGATCTAAAAAAACAACTTCATATAAAATTACCAGATGGAGTCGTACTTGCATCTATCGATTCTATAACCAAACACACTAAAGGAGAATCATCATGACAAAAACGAATGTATCTTTTGATCAAGCAATTCAACAACTAGAAGAAATCGTACGCCAACTCGAGCAAGGAGATGTCCCTCTAGAAGATGCGATTTCTCTTTATAAAAAAGGTATGGAATTATCGACATTATGCCATAGTAAATTACAAAATGCTGAGAAACAACTAATCTCAATCATTGATGATAAAGGCGAGAAAGTACCATTTACTGAATCTGAAAAAGAGGATACTGTAAAATGATTTCATTCCAAAAGTTCACAGAGCATCATGTTCCAAAAATAGATAAACATCTCTCCTTTCAAATTAATTCAATTGAAGCTCCATCTATTTTAAAGGAAGCCATGAATTATTCAGTAGCTGCAGGTGGTAAACGAGTCCGCCCGTTGTTTTTATTAGCTGTTTTAGACATATTAAAAGTGGAACATTGTGAAGCTTTGACGGTAGGTTCAATAATTGAAATGGTTCATACATATTCACTCATCCATGATGATTTACCGAGTATGGATAATGATGATTATCGCCGAGGGCAATTAACAAATCATAAAGTGTATGGTGAAGCTTTAGCTATTTTGGCTGGAGATGGCTTGTTAACATATAGTTTTGGTGAACTTTCTCGTTTAAAAACTGTTCCGGCTGAAGATAAACTGGATTTAATTCGTTTACTAAGCCTAGCTGCAGGTGCTGAAGGCATGGTTGGAGGACAAGTATTAGATATAGAAAGTGAACGAAAATTAATTTCTGTTAAAGAATTAGAAACGATACACATAAATAAAACGGGTGCTCTACTGTCATATAGTATCGAAGCGGGTGCCATTCTCGCCTCAGCAGATGAGAAAACAAAAAAATCATTAACAGATTTTGGTTATCATATAGGGCTTGCTTTCCAAATCCAAGATGACATTTTAGATATTGAGGGTACTACTGAGATATTAGGGAAAACAGCAGGAAAAGATGTAGCGAGTGAAAAAAACACATACCCTGCACTTTTAACTCTTGATGGCGCAAAAAGTAAAAGAGATTGGCACTATAAACTAGCGATTCTATCTCTTCGTGACATTACAAAAGAACCGGGATTATTAGACGAAATGGCAACGTACATTGTCAATCGTAACAAATAGTGAATACGTTAATGTTTGTACAATCGTCTTACATTGATATAATGGATTAGAAATTAACACGTAAAGGTGTGTGATGTAGATGGATTTAAACTCAATTACAAGTCCATCCTTTATTAAAGATTTATCTATAGAAGAACTATTGAACTTAAGTGAAGATATTCGTTCGTTTTTAATTGAAAAATTATCGGTCACAGGTGGACATATTGGTCCAAACCTAGGTGTGGTCGAACTGACTATATCTCTTCATCGTATATTCAATAGTCCTGATGATAAGTTTATTTGGGATGTAGGACATCAATCATATGTCCATAAGATATTAACAGGACGTGCTAATCAATTTGATACACTCCGTCAACATAAAGGTTTATGTGGTTTTCCAAAACGAATCGAAAGTGAACATGATGTTTGGGAAACTGGCCACAGCTCTACTTCATTATCTGCTGCAATGGGTATGGCAGTTGCACGAGATATAAAAAAAGATAAGAATCACGTCATTCCAATCATTGGAGACGGTGCATTAACAGGTGGTATGGCTTTAGAAGCTTTAAACCATATTGGTCATGAGAAAACAGACATGATTGTCATATTAAATGATAATGAAATGTCGATTGCACCCAATGTAGGTGCCCTCCATACCATTTTAGGTAAACTTAGAACTGCCGGAAAATATAACAAGGCAAAAGAAGAGTTAGAATATTTGTTGAAAAAAATACCGGCAGTTGGTGGCAAACTAGCAGCTACAGCTGAACGAGTAAAAGATAGTTTAAAATATTTGCTTGTATCAGGTGTATTTTTTGAAGAGCTCGGATTTACGTATTTAGGACCTATTGACGGCCATAGTTATGATGATTTACAAGAAACATTATTATATGCCAAAAAAATGAAGGGTCCTGTATTAGTTCATGTCATCACGAAAAAAGGTAAAGGATTCCGACCTGCAGAAGAAGATAAAATTGGCACATGGCATGGCACAGGACCTTATAAAATGGAGACTGGTGCTTTTGTGAAATCATCTTCAACCGCACCATCATGGAGCGGATTAGTAGCGGAAACTGTGCGAAAACTTGCCCGTGAAGACGAACGGATTGTGGCAGTTACACCTGCCATGCCTGTGGGGTCTAAATTAGAAGGCTTTGCTTCTGAATTCCCTGAACGTATGTTTGATGTAGGAATAGCTGAACAACATGCAACAACAATGTCTGCAGGTCTAGCAACACAAGGAATGAAGCCGTTTTTAGCGATTTATTCTACATTCCTGCAACGTGCATATGATCAAGTTGTGCATGATATATGTCGTCAAAATTTAAATGTCTTTATCGGAATCGATCGAGCTGGTTTAGTTGGTGCAGATGGTGAAACACATCAAGGGGTATTTGATATAGCATTTTTACGTCACTTACCAAATATGGTCATCATGATGCCAAAAGACGAAAATGAAGGACAACATATGGTGAAAACAGCTATTGACTACAATGATGGCCCCATTGCTATGCGATATCCACGAGGGAATGGTCTTGGTGTTCCAATGGACGAAGAATTACGAACTATTCCAATTGGTTCTTGGGAAGTATTAAGAAAAGGAACTGACGCAGCAATTTTAACATTTGGCACAACGATTCCTTTAGCTTTAAAAGCCGCAGATCAATTAGCAAAAGAAGGTGTGCAAGTTGAAGTTATTAATGCGCGATTTATCAAACCAATCGATGAACTTATGTTGCATCAATTAGTACAACGAGACCTTCCATTGTTCACAGTAGAAGAAGCAGTTTTACAAGGCGGCTTTGGTAGCAGTATTTTAGAATTTTTACAAGATCATGACTATACAGGCATTTCTGTCAATCGCATGGGGATTCCTGATCACTTTATTGAACACGGAAGTGTAAATGAATTGTTAAATGAAATTCATATTAATTCTGATGAACTAGTGTCTCGGATTCAACAAAAAATGTTGAAAAAAATCAATAAGGCTGGTATACACGTATTATGATTAAAACTCCAAAAGAGAGAGTCGATGTTTTATTAGTAGAACGTGGACTTTGTGAAACGCGAGAAAAAGCAAAACGAGCTATTATGGCTGGAACTGTTTATACAAATGAACTTCGACTAGAAAAACCAGGTGAGAAAATTGCAGGTGATTCACCTTTGCAAGTTAAAGGTAATCAAATGCCCTATGTGAGTAGAGGCGGGCTAAAACTTGAAAAGGCACTAAAGTATTTTCAAGTGGATGTTAAAGATAAGCTAATGCTTGATATCGGGGCATCAACGGGTGGTTTTACAGATTGCGCTCTTCAAAACGGTGCAAGACATTGTTATGCACTTGATGTTGGATACAATCAACTTGCTTGGAAAATACGTCAAGATGAACGAGTTACAGTCATGGAACGAACAAATTTTCGCTATGTAACAGTGTCTGATTTAGAAGTTGGATTACCAGAATTTGCAACGATTGATGTTTCATTTATTTCGTTAAAACTCATTTTGCCTGTTTTAAAAACATTACTAGTACCTGGTAGTGATGTAATTGCACTTGTGAAGCCGCAATTTGAAGCAGGTAGAGCGAATGTGGGGAAAAAAGGAGTCGTACGTGATTCCAAAGTCCATATAAATGTGTTAGAAACAATTTCGAAATTTTCTCAAGAAGTAGGTTTCACGCTGAAAAATGCTTCTTTTTCTCCGATTACCGGTGGAGAAGGAAACATTGAATTTTTATTCCATTTAGTTGCAACAGAAACAAATGAGACAATATTTTCTGAAGAACAACTAAAACAAATTGTTCGTGATGCTCATCAACAACTGTCTTAAACGGCCCGCAAGTAGGGTCGTTTTTTTCTTGTGTGGATGAGCTGTAAATGGTACGATATGAGTAATTAAGTATAATTATTCATATCAGGAGTGATCAATGATGAACAAAGGCCAACGACATATTCGAATTCGAGATATTATTGCAAATAATGAAATTGAAACGCAAGATGACTTAGTTGAAATCTTGAAAAATGCTGGATACAATGTAACTCAAGCAACTGTATCACGCGACATTAAAGAACTGCATTTAGTAAAAGTACCCTTGCAAGATGGACGATATAAATATAGCTTACCTGCAGATCAACGTTTTAATCCAATGCGAAAATTACATCGTGCGTTAACTGATGCTTTTGTCAGCATTGACGGTGCAAGTCATTTTCTTGTTATGAAAACTTTGCCTGGGAATGCTCATGCAATTGGCTCATTAATTGACCATTTAGACTGGAAAGAAATTTTAGGCACGCTGTGCGGTGATGATACGTGTTTAATTATATGTAAAGACACCACTGAACGTGAGTTCATAAGAATAAGATTACTCGAGATGCTTTAAAAAAGAGGTGACGCTTTGTGTTAAAAGAATTAACTATTAAAAATTTCGCTATTATTGAAGAAATATCGGTGAGTTTTTCAGATGGTTTGACGGTTCTAACAGGGGAAACTGGGGCAGGTAAATCTATTATTATTGATGCTGTGCATTTGCTATCGGGAGGGAGAGGTTCTCAAGAATTCATCCGTCACGGTGCAAAAAAAGCAGAACTTGAAGGTCTATTTTATATACAAAATCCACAACATCCAGTGTTTCAAAAATTGCTGGATGTAGGCATTGAAACAGATGATGATTCCATTATTCTTCGAAGAGATATTAACGATCATGGGAAGAGTGTTTGTCGTGTAAATGGAAAACTTGTTACGATTGCAATCTTACGAGAAATTGGTGGTTCGCTAATTGATATCCATGGACAACATGAAAGTCAGGAATTAATGGATGAACGTTTACATATTTCGCTACTTGATCAATTTTCTGGTAGTAAGCTTCATCGAGCAAAGGCTAGCTATTTAGGCCTCTTCCAAACATACACAAAATTTAAAAAAGAACTGGCGGCTGTCAGTGAAAATGAACAACAAATTGCTCAAAAAATTGATTTGTATCAATACCAAATCAATGAAATCGATACAACAGAATTAATTGAAGATGAAGATGAAAAACTTCAATTAGAGCGCAAGAAATTTCAAAACTACCATAAAACATTTGAACGTATTTCTGCTGCTTATGAAGCGTTAAATGGCGAGACAAAAGGGTTGGATTGGGTTGGCAATGCTATGAGTGAACTTGAGGATGTTGCATCATTTGATGAGGCATACAAAGGACAAGCGGAACTTGTATCTAATACTTTTTATTCCCTACAAGAATTATCGTATCAACTAAAAAGTGAAATGGATGAATCTGAATTTGATGAAGAACGCTTAAACGTCATTGAAGAAAGATTAGCCGTCATCCAATTACTAAAACGCAAATATGGAAATTCGATTGAAGAAATTATGATATATCGCGAAAAAATTGGTGATGAGCTAGATGCACTTGTGAATAGGGATGAACGAATACAACAACGCCAAAAAGCACTTGATCAAGTCATAATAGATTTGGAAATTGAAGCAAAAGAGTTAACTTTATATCGGAAAAAAGCGTCAAAAAAATTAAGCGAGGCCATAGTGTTACAGCTTCGAGAATTATTTATGGAAAAAGCTACTTTTGAAGTGATTTTCAATACAGCAAGTAATTTTGATAAAAATGGAAAAGATGATGTGGCTTTTTATATGTCAACAAATGTTGGAGAACCAGCTAAACCCATTTCTAAAATTGCATCAGGCGGAGAATTGTCTCGAATGATGCTTGCGCTCAAAGGGATTTTTTCAAAACATCAAGGAATTACGTCCATTATATTTGATGAAGTGGATACTGGTGTTAGTGGAAGGGTAGCGCAAGCAATTGCGGAAAAGATTGCTCATATTTCACATTCTTCTCAAGTTTTATGTATTACCCATCTTCCTCAAGTTGCCGCAATGGCTGACCAACAATTATTAATTAAAAAAGAAGTAACCGGCGAACGAACGATGACAAAGCTAATAGAAGTTATCGGCAAAAGTCGTGTTCAAGAAGTCAGTCGGATGATGTCTGGAGCTGAAATTACGTCATTAACTTTGGAACATGCAACCGAATTATTGTTAATTGCGGAACAACGAAAAAAATTATTACATGTATAAAAATCTTAGCACTGCTGTAATAGGCATGTGCTTTTTTTTTCGAAAATTTACCTTTCATAACAAAGCGCTTAAAACACATATTAACTTCATCCTGACTAAATGGAGGTGAAGTATGCGATGTGTTGCAAATAAACGGATTATTACCATTCTTTTGGGTTTAATGATTGTCTTCCCAACTCATTCTTGGGCAGAGAAAAATGGAGATTCTTTAATCCCACTTGGACAATCAATTGGTGTGCAATTGAAATTAGAAAAACCTACATTTGTTCATGATGTGCTTATTGATGAAAAATTGTGGTTTAAAAGCGGTGATCAAATTATATCGCTAAATGAAAAATCAATAAAGTCAATTGCTGATTGGAAAAAAATTAGTAAAGGTGCAAAAAATCCACAAGTATCCATTGAATTTTTGCGCGGAAATAAAAGACAAGATGTTTTAGTATCTGCAAATAAATTAGAAACTATGCTCCCGTTTATTCGGGATTACACAGAAGGGATTGGAACAATAACATATGTCAATCCTAAAACAAACGAATATGGAGCATTAGGTCATCAAATAATTGATCAGCAAATTGTTCGAATTCCTTCATTTGCAGGTGGTTCAATTTTCTTATCTGAAATTGCGGGAATTCACAAAAGTACACCAGGAAAACCTGGTTACAAAATTGCCAAACAAGCATCAATTCATGTTCAAGCTGGAAATGTGAGAGAAAACACTATTTATGGTGTTTTTGGTGAATTAATTGATCCTAACATGAAAAAAGGTAAGGCAATTCCTACCGCAAATGCTCATAATGTCAAGAAAGGGCAAGCGGAGTTATTTACATCTATTGATGGAAATGATGTTAGAGCATATCAAGTTAATATCATAAAAATTGAAGAGACCACTTTTCAATTTATTGTTACCGATACTGAATTAATTAATAAAACTGGTGGTATTTTACAAGGTATGAGTGGAAGTCCAATTATACAAGACGGAAAATTTGCTGGTGCAATTACTCATATGGTGGTTGATAATCCAGTAAAAGGTGCAGCCATCTTTATTCAAGAGATGATAAAAAAACAGCCATAAATAAATTTTTGACCACACTTTAAAAAGTGTGGTATTTTTTTATATCTTTGTTATGATAAAAGTAACGATTATTCGACAAAGCTTAGAAATACTTACCATTAGTCGAATGAAGTCTAAATCTTCTAACTTTTGACCCTTTTTTAAAATGAATAAAGGGTTTTCATCCGAAATGTCGAATTACATTTGGAGTGTGAAATTGGAAAAATGTGCCGAAAAGACAAACATCCATGTTCGCAATTGAAGTTTATAGGGGGAATTACCAATGGAAAAAATTAAAGTAGCAATTGCAGATGATAACAAAGAGTTAGTAAAAACGCTTGAATCTTACTTGGCGGATCATCCACAAATTGAGGTTATTACAACGGCTCCAAATGGTAAAGTAATCTTATCTTTGATGGAAAATGACTTACCAGACGTGTTATTACTGGATATTATTATGCCGCATTTAGATGGTTTAGCTGTACTTGAAATGATGCAAGCAAATGAAAATCTTTCAAAAGTTCAAGTCATTATGTTAACAGCATTCGGTCAAGAAGATGTCATGAAACAAGCAGTAGACCTAGGTGCATCTTACTTTATGTTAAAGCCTTTTGAATTTGATCGTTTGGTTAATCAAATTCTTCAAGTAGCTGGTCATAAACAAGAAGCTGATCAGCGTTCAAGCATTTTACAAAGTCAACCACAGCCAAAAACAAACCGTAAAATAATTGATACAACAATTACAGCTGTTATTAAAGAAATCGGAGTTCCTGCACATATTAAAGGATACGCTTATTTACGTGAAGCGATTCACATGGTTTATGAAGATATTGAATTGTTAGGGTCGATTACAAAAGTGTTATATCCAGAAATTGGAGTGAAATTCAACACAACGTCTTCTCGAGTCGAACGTGCCATTCGTCATGCTATTGAAGTTGCGTGGAATCGCGGAAATTACGAATCCATTTCAAAAACTTTTGGGTATACAGTTCATCACTTGAAGAGTAAACCTACTGATTCAGAGTTTATTGCAATGATTGCTGATAAAATTCGTTTAGAAAATATGGCGAGTTAAACCGAAACGCAGATGCAGATACTTAGCATCTGTGTTTTTTTGCCTAGTTCTAAGCAAAAGGATGCATATATTAGGGAGGAGAGGGTAAAGAAAAATATACATATAGATAAGGTGTTGACGATATATGGTGAGAGTTCCGATATATGCACATCGTGGGGCTTCTGCGTATGCACTTGAAAATTCAACAGCTGCTTTTATTAAGGCAATCGAACTTGGAGCAGATGGTTTGGAGATTGATTTACAATTAACAAAGGACTTAGTGCCAATTGTTACTCATGACTTGGATTTTTGGAGGTTAGCAAGAACTCGTAGGAATGTATCCTCGATGCTATTAGAAGAAGTGAAAAAATTAAAGTTAGGGACATCTTTTCTCCGGTTAGTGAATGGTGATACAATTCTAACATTTGAAGAAGTGTTAGAGTTTGCTGAAAAAAATGAATTATCCCTTAATGTCGAATTAAAAGAAACATTTGTAAACGCACCACCACAAATTGATTTGTTATTTAAAAAGTCATATACGCATTTGAATATACATTTTTCGTCGTTTCACTATGAAGTATTGGAAAGAATTAAAAAATGTAACCCTATGTTACAAACGGCGTATATAGGTACGAAAAAGACAAATTGGGAAGAACTTGGACGATTGACGGCTGCAGATGCTCTTCATATGCATAAAAGGCATTATGTGCAAAAAAAATTAGATTTAGCTTTTCAAGCCTATATGCCATTACGATTTTATGGAATCAATGGAAATGAAAATTATTTAATTAATCCACACCCGGTTGTAGTTGGTTGGATTACTGATTTTCCTGAAAAAGTCTTGACGCAACAATTAAAAAAGGAATTCTGATGTTGAAATCAGAGTTCCTTTTTCTTTTTAAATCTCGCTTGTACTTTTCCGTTTTTTCGATCTCTATGTAATAAAAATCCCGCAAAAAAACTAAGCCCAACGCCAAAAAATATAATACCAACAAGTAACTGTAACCATAAAAAAGGAATGGGTTCAATTAGTTTGCCAAAGATTGTGTCACGTATAAGTATAATTCCACCTGCTGCCATCAAGCCGGGAATCAGTAAGACAATAAACGCTAACGTTCGTGCCAATTTCTTCCATCTCCTATAATTTCACATTATAATTTCCCATTGAAAGGGTTACGAAATCTTCTTTTATTTTACTATCCGTCATGTTATTGTCAAGAACATCGAAGTAAGGTATGATAAAAGAAGATTTTGCAATAGATTGCATAGAGTTAGCGAGGGGTTTGAATGTCTTTGCAAAATGTTTTGATAATCGGTGGCGGAGTCGGAGGGACAGCGATTTTAAGGTTGTTACTTTCTGTTGAGTTTTTCCACGTACAATGTGTAGTTGATATTGATAAACAAGCACCTGCTATACAAATTGCGAAGCACAATAACATTCCAACTAGTACAGAATGGAAATCTTATTTAAGCAATGACTTACATATAATTTTTGATTTAACTGGTCAGCATGCCGTCTTTGAAGAACTTCTTAGAGATAGACAAGCTCATACAGTATTGATTCCTGGGTCGGTAGCTAATATGCTCATTCGTTTATTACGTGAGAAAGATCAATTTATTCAAAATATTGGAAAAGAATCCCATAAACAAGAATTAATTTTTAACTCAATTGAAGAAGGTATGGTTGGTATAGATGCGAAAGGAATCGTCAACTTTTTTAACAAAAGTGCCGAACGCATGACAGAAATTTCAATGGGTGATGCCATTGGTAAGCCAATCTATGAAGTGATTCCTTCAAGTGAGTTGTCTCGAATTTTTGATACAGGAAGAACGGAAATAAACCGTGAATTAGTATTAAGTAATGGGTCGGAAATCGTTACTTCAAGGTTTCCAATTATTGATGAAAAAGGGCAACGGATTGGCGCATTCTCTGTTTTTAAAGATATCACGGAAATTGTCAATTTGGCTGGAGAAATAACTAATTTAAAAGAAATACAAACGATGCTACAAGCCATAATACAGTCGAGTGATGATGCTATTTCTGTTGTAGATGAAGAAGGAAAAGGGTTATTAATCAATCCGGCATATACGCGGATTACGGGTCTTGAAACTGATGATATTATCGGCAAGCCGGCAGCCACGGATATTAGTGAAGGCGAAAGTATGCATTTGAAGGTATTACAAATGCGAAAACCCATTCGTGGTGTTAATATGCGCGTAGGTCCATTAAAGAGAGAAGTTATTGTGAATGTGGCTCCTATAATTGTTAACAATCGATTAAAAGGCAGCGTTGGTGTTATTCATGATGTGACTGAAATTCGTTCGTTAATGAAAGAGCTTGATCGTGCAAGAAGTATCATTCGTACGTTAGAGTCGAAATATACGTTTGATGATATCATTGGTCACTCAAATGAAATGCTAATATCGGTAGAACAAGCAAAGTTAGCTGCCAAAACACCTGTAACCGTCCTTTTGCGTGGAGAGTCAGGGACAGGAAAAGAACTTTTTGCTCATGCCATTCATAGTTCAAGTGATCGGAAGTACAATAAATTTATACGTGTAAATTGTGCAGCTATTGCTGAACATTTACTTGAAAGTGAATTATTTGGGTATGAAGAAGGTGCTTTTACTGGTGCAAAACGCGGAGGTAAAAGAGGGTTATTTGAAGAAGCGAACCATGGTAGTATTTTTTTAGATGAAATTGGCGAACTTTCAGGTAATACACAAGCGATGCTACTCCGCGTTTTACAAGAAAGCGAAATTGTTCGTGTAGGTGGGACTAAATCTATTACCATTGATGTACGGGTTATTGCCGCGACAAATATTAATATGGAGAAAGCAATGCTAGAAGGCAAATTTAGAGAAGATCTATATTACCGCCTAAATCGCATGCCGATTCAAATTCCGCCCTTACGCAATCATAAACAAGATATTCCAGCAATCGCTGATCGTCTTCTAGTGAAGTTAAATCAAGAGTATGGACGAAATGTAGAAGGGATATCGGAAGTGGCAATGCAACGACTACGTGTATATTCGTGGCCTGGGAATGTTCGAGAGCTTGAGAATATTATTAGCAGAGGCATGATATTTATGAAAGCTGCAGAAACGATTTTAGATGATCAGCACTTGCCATTTACTATGATGACCCATCAAGAGCCAGAATTAAACCAACCTGCACAAGAAATATTACCTCTTGTCGAACAAATAGAGCGTATGGAAAAAGAAATTCTTTCTGCTACGCTAAAAAGGTCAAATGGTAATAAATCTAAAACGGCGAAACAATTAAGTATTTCTCTGAGAACATTATATTACAAATTGGAGAAATACGGACTCGCATAACATTGCATGCAAATAATTGCATGGTTTGCAATTATTTGCATGCCGAAATCGACGACATGTTGACATATAAAGCGTTTTCATGATTGATATGTTGGCACACTTTATGCTTAAATTATAGATGTTGGGGTGAATTATAGATGAGATTAAACGATTTGATTCAACAAGCTTCAACATTAGATGATAATGTCGTTGCTGTAGCAACTGCTGCAAACTTAGAAGTACTAGAAGCGGTAAGTATGGCGATTGAACATGATATGGCAAGTTTTCGTTTATATGATAACGAACATAAGTTGAAAGAAATGATGGTTATGCATTTTCCGCACTTGTTGAAACATCCGAAAGTTTTTAGACATCATGTAAAAAATGATCAACAAGCGGCAATTGAAGCGGTCAGATCAGTTCGTTTAAACGAAGCTAACGTGTTAATGAAAGGTCATATTCCAACAGCTGTTATCTTAAAAGCTGTTTTAAATCCGGATTTCGGACTTCGTACTGGAAGTGTTTTATCACATGTTGCTGCATTTGAAATTAATGGCTATGACCGTTTGATTTTCGTAACAGATGCCGCCATGAACATTGCGCCAGACTTAGCACAAAAAGTCCAGATTATCCAAAATGCTGTAAAGGTAGCACATGGCGTAGGCGTCCTTAATCCGATAGTTGCCCCACTTACGGCAGTCGAAATCGTAAACCCAGCTATGCAACCTACTCTTGACGCTGCTTCTTTAGTAGTGATGAATACAAGGGGACAAATAACGGGATGTGTAATTGATGGTCCAGTAGCTCTTGATAATGCTATTTCAGTTGAAGCTGCCCATCATAAAGGATTGACAGGCCAATATGCGGGACAAGCTGATATTTTACTTGTACCTAATATTGAAGCAGGTAATATTTTATACAAATCTCTGGTGTACTTTGCAAGAGCAAAAGTAGGTGCGGTAATTGTAGGGGCAAAAGCTCCAATCGTTTTAACTTCTCGTTCAGATAGCGCTGAAAGTAAATTAAATTCTCTGGCTTTAGCAATCTGTTCAGTCGAGCAATAAATAACGAACAAATAGGAGGAATTTATAATGGAAATTTTCAAAAATATGGAAACTTATGACTACGAACAATTGGTGTTCTGTCAAGATAAAACTTCAGGATTAAAAGCAATTATTGCGATTCACGATACAACTCTAGGGCCAGCTTTAGGCGGTACTCGCATGTGGACGTATGCTTCCGAGGCACATGCAATTGAAGATGCTCTTCGTTTAGCTAGAGGGATGACATATAAAAATGCAGCTGCTGGTTTAAATCTTGGTGGCGGTAAAACGGTTATAATCGGCGATCCACTAAAAGACAAAAATGAAGAAATGTTCCGCGCTTTTGGTCGTTTCATTCAAGGCTTAAACGGTCGTTATATTACAGCTGAAGATGTTGGTACTACTGTAGCGGATATGGATTTAATTCATGAAGAAACAAACTACGTAACAGGAATTTCTCCAGCTTTTGGTTCTTCAGGTAATCCATCTCCAGTTACTGCGTACGGCGTTTACCGTGGTATGAAAGCTGCTGCTATGGAAGCATTTGGTAGTGATTCACTTGAAGGTAAACGCATTTCTGTTCAAGGTGTCGGTAACGTAGCCTATCACTTATGCCGTCACTTATATGAAGAAGGCGCTAAATTAATTGTTACAGATATTAATAAAGCTGCTGTTGAACGTGTAGTTGAAGAATTTGGTGCAACTGCAGTGAATATAGATGAAATTTATTCACAAGAAGTTGATATTTTTGCTCCATGTGCTCTTGGTGCAATTATTAACGATGAAACAATTCCACAAATAAAAGCAAAAGTCGTTGCAGGTGCTGCAAATAACCAATTAAAAGAAACACGACATGGCGACACATTACACGAACTTGGTATCGTCTATGCTCCTGACTATGTAATCAATGCTGGTGGTGTTATTAACGTAGCGGATGAGTTAAATGGTTACAACCGTGAACGTGCAATGAAACGTGTAGAAACAGTCTATGACAACATTGCTAAAGTAATGGAAATTTCACGTACACAAGGAATTCCAACTTACCTAGCAGCTGACCGAGTAGCTGAAGAACGTATTGCTCGTGTTGGTAAATCACGTAGCCAGTTCTTACAAAACGGCAAACACATTTTAAGCGGACGTTAATCCAAAATATAGAAAGTGTCATTTTTAACATGCTGCATGTTCAGTTCCACATTTCACTCTGGTCTGTGAAACTGAACATAAGTGTTGCATGAGTGACAATTTGAGCTCTAAAGATTTAATTAGTAATTTTATACGGTCATATTTTTTAAGGAAGTTTTGGGAGGAATTATTATGCAAGGTCATTTATATCGCATTCTTGTCATAAACCCAGGTTCCACATCTACAAAAATTGGTGTTTTTGAAAACGATGTTTTATTGATGGAGAAAACCATCCGACACTCTGCTGAAGAGATTGGACAGTTTTCTTCTATCATTGATCAATATGAATTTCGTAAGGAAACCATTTTAGAAGCATTGGATGAAGAAGGAATAAACATTTCGAAGTTGTCTGCCGTCTGTGGTAGAGGTGGGCTCCTTCGTCCAATCGAAGGTGGAACTTATGCGGTAAATGACGCAATGTTAGTAGATTTAAAAAAAGGGTACTCTGGTCAACACGCTTCCAACTTAGGTGGAATTTTAGCATTTGAAATTGCAACAGGTTTAAATATCCCTTCATACATTGTCGACCCAGTAGTTGTCGATGAGTTTGCTCCGATTGCACGTATTTCAGGATTTTCGTTAATTGAACGCAAATCCATTTTTCATGCATTAAATCAGAAAGCTGTTGCAAGACGATATGCTAAAAAGTGTGGCAAAGCCTATGAAGACATGCGACTTATCGTTACTCATATGGGTGGAGGTATCACAGTTGGCGTTCATGAAAATGGACGAGTGATCGAAGTCAACAATGGATTACACGGAGACGGACCATTTAGTCCAGAACGTGCAGGGACTGTTCCTGCTGGCGACCTAATTGATCTTTGTTTCTCTGGTGAATATTACCGGAATGAAATTATGAAAAAATTAGTTGGTCAAGGTGGGCTTGTTAGTTACCTTGGTACGAATGATGCAGTGGTAGTTGAAAAACGCATTGCAAAAGGCGATAAAGAAGCTGAACTAATTTATGATGCAATGGCTTATCAAGTCGCTCGTGAAATCGGATCTGCAAGTGCTGTTTTAGAAGGCAAAATTGATGCGATTATATTAACTGGTGGACTAGCTTACGGAAAAGACTTTGTAGAATCGATTTCAAGACGTATTAACTGGATTGCTGATGTTGTGGTATATCCAGGGGAAAACGAGTTACAAGCATTAACTGAAGGCGCCATTCGTGTATTAAATGGTGAAGAACAAGCAAAAGTATACCCGAACCTACAATAAAAGGAGGCCGATTGTTATGGCTCAAGATTATGACGTTGTCATTATAGGAGGCGGAACTGGCGGATATGTTGCTGCAATCCGTTCGGCTCAATTAGGATTAAAAACTGCGATTGTTGAAAAAGGAAGTTTAGGTGGAACCTGCCTACATAAAGGTTGTATTCCAAGTAAAGCGCTACTTCGCAGTGCTGAAGTATATGCAAATACAAAAAATCACGCAGCAGACTTTGGTGTAAACACAGGAGAAGTTTCATTAGATTTCTCTCGAGTACAAGCACGTAAGGAAAGTATTGTTTCTCAGCTTCATCAAGGTGTTCAAGGTTTGATGAAAAAAGGGAAAATAGATGTGTATGAAGGAACTGGCAGAATGTTAGGGCCGTCAATCTTCTCTCCATCTCCAGGTGGAACGGTTTCTGTCGAGATGAACAATGGTGAAGAAAATGAAATGCTTATTCCCAAAAACGTTATCATTGCGACAGGTTCACGTCCTCGTTCACTTCCAGGCTTAACAATTGATGGAACACAGGTCATGACTTCTGATGAAGCACTTGTAATGACGGAGTTACCTAAATCCATCTTAATCGTTGGTGGCGGTGTTATTGGGATCGAATGGGCTTCTATGTTGAATGACTTTGGTGTAGAAGTAACAGTAATTGAATATGCAGATCGCATTATTCCTACGGAAGATGCGGATGTTTCAAAAGAAATGCAAAAACTCTTATCTAAAAAAGGCATTACGTTTGCAACAAGTGCAAAAGTGTTAGCTGACACTTTAGAAACTTCTGATGGAACTGTGACTATTTCTGCCGAATTTAAAGGTGAAACGAAAACCTTTACAGCTGAGAAAATGTTAGTTTCGGTTGGTCGTCAAGCCAATGTTGAAGGTATTGGTATTGAAAATACGGATATCGTTGTGGATAAAGGATTTGTTCAAGTGAAAAATACCTTCCAAACGAAAGAATCTCATATATATGCAATCGGGGATGTCATCGGTGGCTTACAACTTGCACACGTTGCTTCACATGAAGGTATTACGGCGGTTGAACACATTTCAGGTCTAAAAACTCACGCGATTGATTACAACTTAGTGTCTCGTTGTGTTTACTCAAACCCAGAAGCGTCAAGCGTTGGGATTACACAGCAACAAGCTAAAGACCAAGGGTTCGATGTGAAAGTAGGTAAATTCTCATTTAAAGCAATCGGAAAAGCACTTGTTTATGGTGAATCTGATGGCTTTGTGAAAATTATTACTGATAAAAATACAAACGATATTTTAGGCGTACACATGATTGGACCACACGTAACAGATATGATTTCTGAAGCTGGTTTAGCAATGGTACTTGATGCAACACCTTGGGAAATTGCAAACACAATTCACCCACACCCAACGCTTTCTGAAGTAATGGGAGAAGCAGCGTTAGCTGTTGAAGGTAAAGCAATTCACGCATAAAATATGATGGATTATAAGGGGGATGTTCCAATGACAGCAAATCGTCATGAAGAGTTAGGATTATCAAACGATGATGTATTGAAAATCTTTGAAACGATGTTAATGGCACGTCGAATAGATGAGCGTATGTGGTTATTGAACCGTGCAGGGAAAATTCCTTTTGTTATTTCATGTCAAGGTCAAGAAGCTACACAAGTTGGAGCAGCTTACGCACTTGATAATACGAAAGATTATATCGCACCTTATTACCGTGATATGGGTGTAGTTTTACACTTCGGTATGACAGCTCAAGATTTAATGCTTTCTGCTTTTGCAAAAGCGGAAGATCCAAATTCAGGTGGACGTCAAATGCCTGGTCACTTTGGTCAAAAGAAAAATCGTATTTTGACAGGTTCTTCACCTGTTACGACACAACTTCCTCATGCGGTTGGTGTTGCACTTGCTGGGAAAATTAAGAAAAAAGATTTCATAACTTTCGTCACGCTAGGTGAAGGTTCATCTAACCAAGGTGACTTCCACGAAGGTTTGAACTTTGCAGGCGTTCATAAATTGCCTTGTATTACTTTGGTAGAAAACAATAAGTATGCGATTTCTGTACCTTACGCAAGACAAGTAGCTGCTAAAAACGTATCTGACCGTGCAATTGGCTACGGTATGCCTGGTTTCACAGTTGATGGAACAGATCCTTTAGAAGTTTATAAAGTGGTCAAAGAAGCTGCTGACCGTGCTCGTTCTGGAGAAGGTCCAACTCTAATCGAAGCAGTATCACACCGTTTGACGGCTCACTCATCTGATGATGATCAACGTCAATACCGTACAAAAGAAGATCTTGCAGAAGGGGTCGCTGCTGATCCAATTGGCAAGTTTGCGGCTTATTTAACAGAATTGAACATTTTAACTGAAGAACTTGAAAAAGATATGAATGATCGAATTATGAAAGAAGTAAATGAAGCAACGGATTATGCAGAAAATGCTCCATACGCTGCACCAGAAAGTGCTTTAAAATACGTCTATGCTGAAAAAGACGGGGGGAACGCATAATGGCAGTTATGTCTTATATTGACGCAATTACACTCGCAATGAAAGAAGAGATGGAACGCGATGAAAATGTATTTATCCTTGGTGAAGACGTAGGTCACAAGGGTGGCGTGTTCAAAGCTACTCAAGGCTTATACGATCAATTTGGAGAAGATCGCGTAATGGACACTCCTTTAGCAGAATCTGCTATTGCTGGTGTAGGAATCGGTGCTGCAATGTATGGAATGCGTCCAATTGCAGAAATGCAATTTGCTGATTTCATCATGCCGGCTGTTAACCAAATCATTTCTGAAGCGTCTCGTATTCGTTACCGTTCAAATAATGATTGGTCTTGTCCAATCGTTTTCCGTGCACCTTTTGGTGGAGGAATTCATGGTGCTCTTTATCATTCACAATCAGTTGAAGCAATTTTTGCTAACCAACCAGGTTTGAAAATCGTGATTCCTTCAACACCTTACGATGCAAAAGGCTTATTAAAAGCTGCTATTCGTGATGATGATCCAGTGATGTTCTTTGAGCACAAACGTGCTTACCGTTTAATTAAAGGTGAAGTCCCTGAAGAGGATTACACAATTGAAATCGGTAAAGCGGACGTTAAACGTGAAGGTGAAGACATTACTGTAATCACTTATGGTCTTGCTGTTCACTTTGCACTACAAGCTGCTGAGCGTTTAGAGCAAGATGGTATTTCTGCTCATATTCTTGATTTGCGTACGATTTATCCATTAGATAAAGAAGCAATTATTGAAGCTGCTTCAAAAACAGGAAAAGTTCTTCTTGTTACTGAAGATAATATGGAAGGTAGCATCATGGGTGAAGTTGCAGCGATCATTGCAGAAAACTGCTTGTTTGACCTTGATGCGCCTATTAAACGTTTAGCAGGACCTGATATTCCAGCAATGCCTTATGCACCTACAATGGAGAAATTCTTTATGATTAACCCAGACAAAGTTGAAAAAGCAATGCGTGAACTTGCTGAATTTTAATATGAAAGGAGGAGTTACACTTGGCAATCGAACAAATTAAAATGCCTCAACTCGGCGAATCTGTAACAGAAGGAACAATCGAAAAATGGTTAGTTCAACCGGGTGATAAAGTTAATAAATACGATTCACTTGCGGAAGTAACTACTGATAAAGTGACGGCTGAAGTCCCGTCTTCATTTACTGGTGTGATTAAAGAACTCATCGCAACAGAGGGCGAAACTTTAGAAGTTGGTGCGATTGTTTGTACTATCGAAACGGAAGGTGGAGCTTCTTCTTCTGAAGAGACGACATCAAATGCTGCATCTACTGACAAAAAAGTAGCTGCAGAAATGCCTGCTGCTGCATCTAAAAAGGCTCCGGCTCCAGTTGAACGTGAAAAAGGGTCAAAAGCTCGTTATTCACCTGCAGTACTGAAAATCGCACAAGAAAATGATATTGATTTAACACTTGTAGATGGTTCTGGTAATGAAGGACGTATTACACGCAAAGATTTATTAGCCATTATCGAAAGCGGGAATATCCCAACGGCTAAAGCTGAACAATCTGCTCCTAAAGCAGAAAATGTTGCCGTGGCACAAAGCTCAGCTCCAGCTGCTAAAACAGCTGCTCCTGTGAATGTTCCATTAGCTGTTGGTGATATCGAAATTCCTGTTACAGGAATTCGTAAAGCAATTGCTGCCAACATGTTACGTAGTAAGCATGAGGCACCACATGCATGGACAATGATCGAAGTGGATGTAACGAACCTTGTTCAATACCGTAATAGCATTAAAAACGAATTCAAGAAAAAAGAAGGCTTTAATGTAACGTATTTCGCTTTCTTCGTAAAAGCTGTTTCTCAAGCTTTAAAAGAATACCCAATGATGAACTCAATGTGGGCTGGCGATAAAATCATACAGAAAAAAGACATCAATATTTCAATCGCAGTTGCGACGCCAGATGCACTATATGTTCCAGTTATTAGAAGTGCTGATGAAAAAACAATTAAAGGCATTGGTCGCGAAATTAATGAACTTGCAAGCAAAGTACGTGCAGGTAAGTTGAAATCTGACGAAATGCAAGGTGGAACTTTCACAGTAAACAACACTGGCTCATTTGGTTCAATTCAATCGATGGGCATTATCAATTATCCTCAAGCGGCTATTCTACAAGTAGAATCAATTGTTAAACGTCCAGTCATAATGGATGGTGGCATGATTGCTGCTCGCGATATGGTTAACTTATGTCTATCTCTTGATCACCGTGTATTAGACGGTCTAGTTTGTGGGAACTTCTTAGCACGCGTTAAAGAAATCTTAGAAAACATGACAAAAGAAAATACATCCGTGTACTAACTGATAACTGAGCGCTAAAAACTAGTCATAAATTAAAAAGTCCGATGCCGAAATTTTCGGTCATCGGGCTTTTGTTCTATTATCAAAGTTAAAAATCGGGTAGACTAGAAGTAAGTAACAAATTCAAAGGAGGCGCAAGCGACACTATGGTCATCAATCAAATGAAAAACACTACGTTTCCTAAAGCAACTTATGAAGAATGGAAAGTTGAAGCTGTTCAATCGTTAAAAGGTAAACCGTATGAGCAACTGGTTACACCTACTTTTGAAGGAATTGACCTTCAACCTTTGTATACTGCTGAACATTTACAAAAAACCTTAAATTATTCCGAAATGGTTTCTCAAGCCAAACAAGATGCAAAATGGATAATTGCGCAACCAACATCTGCCAATTCGGCTAAAGAATTTTTACATAAAACAAAAGATCAACTTACACGTGGAAACGAAATGATTGTTTACACTGGTACTTCAACTTCATGGGCCTGGTCCAACGAAGAGCTTCTAGAATTAGTGGAGCTATTAAAAACTCATCCATTCTATATTTCAGTAAAAACAACTAATGATCAAGTAATTGGTGTTTTTGACCTTATTTCAAAACAAGATCATGAAAAGTTAATTGGTTTTGTAAATGGTGTTTCGTTACCATTTTTAAAGACAGTGATATCAACTAATTTCATCCACCATTCAGGGGGTACCGCGGTTCATGAACTAACGTATGCCTTATTATCTTTGTCAAAACTAGCAGAGAAGCAAAGTGATTTTTCGAATAAAGCAGCTGTCCAGTTTGCGATTGACACGAATTTCTTTATGGAAATCGGGAAACTACGTGCATTCCGTGTATTATGGAAAGCTTTTGCTACTGCATATGACGTCGAACAAACGTCCATTCCTATAGTAGCTGAGACTTCACTACGATCTTATTCAAAACTTGATCCAACAGTAAACTTATTACGAGCGGGAAATGCAACGTTTTCTGCAGTTTTAGGAGGGGCGGATATGATCAGCGTTCACCCTCATGATATATTAACTGGCAGCTCACCATCATCTGAACGAATGGCACGTAATGTCCAACTCGTTATTCGGGAAGAAACGATGGTGAATAAAATGATTGACCCTTCTGCGGGGTCTTACTATGTCGAATCATTAACGGCAGATCTTGTTCGTCAATCATGGACTTTATTTTTACAAGTATTAGAAAAAAAATCTGAAGATCAAGAAGATTATTTATTGGCGTTGGCACGTGAAGTACAATCTTCAAGAACGCAGGTTCTAGCAAAACGCAAAGCATCATTGATTGGAACGAATATATACGCTAATCCAGTAGACGTAGTTTCATTTACTGATTCCGATGTTGAAACAGAAAGATTAGCCATTCCATTTGAACAACTACGAATGCAGTTTACAGAGCACCCATTAAAGGCTGCCGTGGTTTCATTTGGCGTGTTAAAAGATGTTAAACCAAGGGCTGATTTTGTTCAAGGCTTCTTGCAAGCAGGTGGGTTAGATCCTGAAATAAGTCCCGTTTTTACAACTTCTGTTGATGCATGGCGTTGGGTGAAGTCAAATCATGTCGACTATGTGGTAATAGCAGCTAAAGATGAGGTTGTGAAAGAAATCTTACCGCTATTTATTGAGCAATCAGATAAACAAATTATTATTGATGTTGCAGGAAAATTCCCTGAAGAACAACAATGGCGTGAATTAGGTTTAAACGGCACTATTTTTGCAGGTCAAGATTTGATTGAAAAAATGCATCAACTTTTACATGTCAAAAATGAAGGGATACGTGGATATGAAGCCTAATTTCAAAGCGATTCAATTAGAGGATTTTGTTTCTCAAGAAAAGAATTCATCTGCTACTACAGATTCCTTTTTAACTAATGAAGGCATACGCCTGACGTCAAGATATGCAAAAGAAGATGTAGCATCACTAGAGCATATTTCAGATTTCCCAGGAATTGCGCCAAATACACGGGGGCCATATCCGACGATGTATGTGTCACGGCCCTGGACAGTGCGCCAATATGCAGGATTTTCGACTGCAGAAGAAAGCAATGCATTTTATCGTAGAAACTTGGCGATGGGACAAAAAGGATTGTCGGTTGCATTTGATTTAGCGACACATCGTGGATACGACTCCGATCATCCACGAGTAACTGGAGACGTTGGAAAAGCAGGGGTAGCGATTGATTCGATTGAAGATATGAAAATTTTGTTTGATGGTATTCCTCTTGATCAAATGTCTGTGTCGATGACTATGAATGGTGCAGTATTACCGATTTTAGCGTTTTACATTGTGACAGCAGAAGAACAAGGCGTCACACCTGAGAAGCTTATTGGAACGATTCAAAACGATATTTTAAAAGAGTATATGGTGCGTAATACGTATATTTATCCACCAAAAATGTCAATAAAAATTATTGCTGACATATTTGAATATACATCAAAATTTATGCCGAAATTCAACTCGATATCAATTTCCGGCTATCATATGCAAGAAGCAGGGGCCACTGCTGATATTGAATTAGCTTATACGCTTGCTGATGGTCTAGAATATGTTCGTACAGGGTTAAAAGCAGGCATTGATATTGATTCATTTGCCCCTCGGTTATCGTTTTTCTGGGCTATTGGTATGAACTACTTTATGGAAGTGGCTAAAATGAGAGCTGCTCGTCGAATTTGGGCACAGATGATGCAAACATTTGACCCGAAAAACCCGAAATCACTAGCACTTCGAACTCATTCTCAAACGTCAGGATGGAGTTTAACAGAACAAGACCCGTTCAATAATGTTACACGAACACTTATTGAAGCAAATGCAGCAGCAATGGGTCATACCCAGTCTTTGCATACTAATGCACTAGATGAAGCCATTGCTTTACCTACAGATTTCTCAGCTCGTATTGCTCGTAATACCCAGCTTTTCTTGCAAGAGGAAACAATGATGACAAAAGTTATTGACCCGTGGGGCGGTTCGTATGCCGTTGAAAAATTAACGGATGAATTAATGCAAAAAGCATGGTCTTTGATTGAAGAGATAGAAGACCTGGGTGGAATGACAAAAGCAATTGAAACAGGATTACCGAAAATGAAAATTGAAGAAGCCGCTGCGAAAAAACAAGCACAAATTGATTCAGGAAAAGAAATCATAATTGGTGTTAATAAATTTCGATTAGCCGAAGAAGACCCGATTGATATATTAAATATTGATAATACGGTTGTGCGACAAAAGCAAATTAATCGAATTGAAAAAATGAAACAAACGCGCAATGATGATGAAGTTCAACTTGCACTAAATGCTCTTACAAACGCAGCGAAAACAGGGGAAGAGAATTTACTTGCATGCGCAGTACAAGCAGCGAGAGTTCGTGCAACACTTGGTGAAATTTCAGATGCCATTGAAAGTGTATCAGGTCGACATAAGGCGGTGATTCGTTCCGTGAGTGGTGTATATAGTTCAAACTTTTCAAATGAAGAAGAAATTCAAGCGGTTAAAGATATGACAGAAGACTTTAAAGAAAATGAAGGGCGTCGCCCCCGAATTTTAATTGCTAAAATGGGACAAGATGGACACGATCGTGGAGCTAAAGTGATTGCCACTGCCTTTGCTGATTTAGGATTTGATGTAGATATTGGACCATTATTCCAAACACCTGAAGAAACAGCTAGGCAAGGAGCGGAAAATGATGTACATGTAATCGGCGTTAGTTCTCTTGCTGCAGGCCATATGACATTAGTTCCAGCACTCCAAAGTGAATTGAAAAAAATTGGACGTGAAGATATTCTCATTGTTGTAGGTGGGGTTATTCCTGCTCAAGATTATGCGTTCTTGCGTGAAAATGGAGCAGCTGCGATTTTTGGACCAGGAACGGTCATTCCTGTGGCTGCTGGGAAAGTCATAGAAGAAATTTACCGACGTCTAGGGTATGAGGAAGTGACTGAATAATGGAAGGTCAAGAGAATCAACAGAAAAGTGCTATGAACGTTATGAATGGCCTCAAGTCAAAGCATGACGGAATGGGACAAGCGGCGCGAAAGCAATTTCGACGGACATCAAAAAAAGAGATTTCTGTCGAAGAATTTTCTCGTGAAATTCTTCTTGGTTCTAGGTTCCATTTGGCTAAAGCTATCACGTTACTTGAAAGTACTGTTTCTGAAGACAAAAGAACAGGTCAACTATTATTACAAGAACTTCTCCCGCACACTGGAAAGAGCATTCGAATAGGTATAACGGGTGTTCCTGGTGCAGGGAAAAGTACGTTTATTGAAGCGTTCGGAATATACTTATGTAATAAAGGATTTAAAGTAGGAGTACTCGCCATAGATCCGAGTTCTAGTCTTTCTGGAGGCAGTATATTAGGTGATAAAACAAGAATGGAAGAGCTTGTTAGATACGAGAACGCATTTATTCGCCCATCACCTACGGCAGGAACGTTAGGTGGGGTTCATAAAAAAACACGGGAAACCATGTTACTGTGTGAAGCTGCAGGCTATGACGTAATTTTGATTGAAACGGTCGGTGTGGGACAAAGCGAAACAATTGTGCGCGGCATGGTCGACTTCTTTATGTTGATGGTATTAACAGGTGCTGGAGATGAATTACAAGGTATGAAAAAAGGCATAATGGAATTAGCTGATTTGCTAGTCGTGCACAAAGCTGACGGCGACAATACGAAAATGTCGAAGAAAACCGCAGCTGAGTATGAGCAAATTCTTCATTTCCTACAACCTGCTACTCCAGGTTGGACTACCAAAGCTATGCCAGTCTCTTCCGTTGAAAACAAAGGAATACATGAAGTATGGGAAAAAATTTGTTCTTTTAAAGAGAAGTTAATTGATTCAGGTGTTTTTATAGAACGTCGTCAATTTCAAACAAAAGATTGGTTTCATACTATGATTACAGATCGATTAATGGACAATTTTTATGGATTACCAGAAACGAAAACACAAGTTAAATTTCTCGAAAAAGAAATATTACAAGGTGATATTACGGTGTCACAAGCAGTTGAAAATTTATTTCCTGTCGATAGTCAAACTTAGTTTTTGCGTGTCTATTAATGAAATGATATTATGGGAATTGAAGATTGAAAGGAGTTTTACAAATGAACATGGATTTTAACTTATTAATGAATGATATAGTACGTCAAGCACGTGGTGAAATGGAAGCTAGCGGCTACGAACAATTGACGACTCCAGAAGATGTTGAAAAAGCATTTGCTCGTAAAGGTACTTCACTAGTCATGATTAACTCGGTGTGTGGTTGTGCGGGTGGCATAGCTCGTCCATCTGCTGCGAACGCGGTTCACTACGATAAACGCCCAGATCATTTAGTGACAGTATTTGCAGGACAAGATAAAGAAGCGACTGCTCAAGCACGTATGCTATTTGGAGAAGAACACTTGCCATCATCACCTTCATTTGTTCTTTTAAAAGATGGACAAGCTGTCGCTGAAGTTGGTCGTCACGAAATTGAAGGACATGATCCAATGTCAGTAATTACACATATTCAAGCACTTTTTGAAGAGCATTGTGACGAACTATAAGATAGAAAAGAGAGCACTGAATTAGTGCTCTTTTTTGTACTTTTGTAAGTTAGTCTATCTTCAAGATTCGGCTTGAAATCTCCTTTTTTTAATTCGGTCTTTCCGAAGTTTCAGTGTAACAAAAATGGACTTCTACGCTTATTGGTGTGACTCTTTAAGCTAAGAAAGATGGTGAAAGAATGCAATTTAGACGATTTCGTATCGGCTATCGCACGCTAAAAACAGCAGTAGGTGCAAGTATTGCCATGCTGATCGCAATGTTTTTAGACTTGGATTATTACAGTTCTGCTTTTATATTAACGGTGTTATGTATTCAACCAACCAAAAGGAAGTCATTGCGGGCCGTATATTCCCGTATTATTTCGACTATTATTGGTGTGGGATTTGCTTTCGTCTTTTTCGAAGGTATAGCTTATAATCCAATTGTTTTCGGTCTTTTAATATTACTTTTTATTCCAACTCTTGTGTCTTTTAAACTTCAAGATGGTTTTGTTTCGAGTGTGGTAATACTTCTGCATTTATTTGACGCGAAATCCCTGACGATGTCGTTGATGTGGAACGAATTTCAATTGATGGCTGTCGGCTTTGGTGTCGCATTGCTCGTAAATATCTACATGCCAGACATTGAAAAAGATTTAAAAAAATATCGTTTAGACCTCGAATCTTTGTACGCAAAGATTTTTCATGAAGTTGCGTTGTATTTACGTAATGGTGATTCGAATTGGGATGGGAAAGAACTCGTACAAGTATCTGAAGTGATTGAAAAAGGCAAAGCTCTCGCCTATCAAGATGTAGAGAATCATTTAAATAGAAGACAAAATTTGCATTATCTTTATTTCGATATGCGTGAACAACAGTTCGAAATAATTGAAAGAGTTCTTCCAAAGATTACAGCGTTACCTGTTACTATTTCTCATTCACAACTTGTAGCGGACTTTATTGAAGATTTGGCGAACCATGTGCATTCCGGAAATACGGCACATCGTTTTATTTCCAAACTAGATGAAGTTAAAGAAGAATTTTCTACAATGCCATTACCTAAAGATCATGAAAACTTTTTAGCTATGGCGGCACTGTACCAGTTTATTGAAGAAATGGAACAATATTTACGGATAAAAAGTAACTTTATTGGCTTCACTACGAAAAAAAAGACAGCTTCGAAGGACTAAATACTCCTTCAAAGCTGTCTATTGTTAGAATTAGAAAGTAATTACTTTTGTCAATATGTGTGTCTAGCTATCCAACGCAGTTACCAGGTTAGAGTGCGCTTTACACTTAATTTAAAAGAATAAGCTTAAACCAAATAATGCACTAGATAATACCATCATGATAATCATTAAATAGACGATGAACTTTCGGAAACTTTCATTACGCATCCCAAACAACTCCTTTACCTCACTATTTATAAGTTTAGAGGAAACTGAAAAAAATCTCAAGAGGTAGAGTTTTCAAATGAAAATCGGTACAATAGAAAGTGGAGAAAGCAGAAGGGTGTGACTAATTTGAAAAAGGTTGATCATATCGGTATCGCCGTTAGAAATTTAGATGAAACAATCCCTTACTATACAGAAGTTCTAGGTTTAAAAGTATTAAAGATTGAAGAAGTTACATCTGAAGCAGTTCGTGTGGCTTTCATCGATGCAGGTAATGTCAAACTAGAGTTACTAGAGCCTATGTCAGAAAAAAGTGCGATTCATGCATTTATTGAAAAAAAAGGTGAGGGCATTCATCATATTGCTTTTGGAGTCGAAGGTATTGAAGAACGGATGATTGAACTTCGCGAAAAAGGCATTCGTATTTTAAATGAACAACCGAAAATTGGAGCGGGCGGTGCACAAGTTGCATTCTTACATCCGAAATCTTCATATGGTGTGCTCTATGAATTATGTGATAAAAGCGGTCTAAAGGGGTAAAATACATGGATATTTATGAGAAAATTAATGACTTATACGATCGCAAGCGTGAAATTGAGCTTGGGGGCGGAGACGAAAGAATTGAAAAGCAACATGCAAAAGGTAAATTAACAGCTCGTGAACGTATTGATTTATTAGTAGATAAAGGAACGTTTGTTGAATTAAACCCATTTGTGGAACATCGTACGGTTGATTTTGGTATGGACACTCAAGAGGGTCCTGGAGAAGGTGTCGTAACAGGTTACGGTAAAGTAAATGGTCGTGCCATTTATTTATTCTCACAAGACTTTACCGTTTTTGGTGGAGCACTTGGTGAAATGCATGCAATGAAAATTGCCAACGTTATGGATTTAGCTGCTAAAAACGGTGCTCCTTTTATTGGCTTAAATGATTCGGGTGGTGCGCGTATTCAAGAAGGAGTCCTATCACTGGATGGCTACGGACATATTTTCTATCGCAACACAATCTATTCAGGCGTAATTCCACAAATATCTGTAATATTGGGACCTTGTGCTGGTGGAGCTGTGTATTCTCCGGCTATTACGGATTTTGTTTTTATGGTAGATAAAACGAGTCAAATGTTTATTACAGGTCCGAAAGTAATTGAAACTGTTACAGGTGAAAAAATTTCTTCTGAAGACTTAGGTGGTTCAAAAGTACATAATGCCATCAGTGGTAATGCTCATTTCCGTGCTGAAACGGAACAGGAAATATTACAACAAGTTAGAGAATTATTAAGTTTCTTACCTCAAAATAATGATGAGAAACCACCTCGACTTGAAGTTGACAATCTTGACGATTATCGTCCGGATTTAACGGATGTCGTTCCTTTTGATGCGATTCGTCCTTATGATATTCGGAGAGTCGTTGAACAAGTTGTGGATCAAGATTCTTTCATGGAAGTCCAAAAAGAATTTGCTCGTAATGTTGTAATTGGACTTGCTCGTATTAAAGGGGAAGTCGTCGGGTTAGTGTGTAATCAACCAAAAGTAATGGCTGGTGGACTTGATATCAATTCTTCAGATAAAGCAGCTCGTTTCATTCGATTCTGTGATTCCTTTAATATTCCACTCATTACATTTGAAGATGTAACTGGATTTTTCCCTGGAATTAAGCAAGAACATGGAGGAATTATTCGTCATGGTGCTAAAATTTTGTATGCGTATTCAGAAGCAACAGTTCCGAAAATGACCGTCATTTTGCGAAAAGCTTATGGTGGGGCATATGTAGCACTTAACTCGAAGTCAATTGGCGCGGATCTAGTGTTTGCTTGGCCAAATGCAGAGATTGCAGTTATGGGTCCTCAAGGGGCTGCAAACGTAATCTTTTCCCGGGAAATCGCGCAAAGCGACAATCCTGAACAAACCCGTGCGACAAAAATCGAGGAATATCGCGAGAAATTTGCAAATCCTTATGTAGCTGCTGCTCGTGGTATGGTAGATGATGTTATAGATCCTCGGGAAACACGTATTAAACTTATTCAAGCGCTAGATATGATGCGCAATAAAAAAGAAACACGACCAGCTAAAAAGCATGGGAATATCCCACTATAAAGGAGTTTTTTCACTTGACCAATCAACGATTAGTTGATGAATTTTTAGAACTTATACAAATTGATTCTGAAACAAAACATGAGCAAATTATTGCGCCTATTCTAAAAAGAAAATTAGAAGATTTAGGTTTTGATGTAATTGAAGATGATTCAGCTGCTAAAAGTGGTCATGGTGCAGGGAACTTAATCGCGACTTTAAAAGGAACTAAGTCAGATGTAGATACGATTTATTTCACATCACACATGGACACAGTGGTTCCTGGTAAAGGAATTAAACCTGAACTTCGTGAAGATGGTTATATTTATTCGGATGGAACAACTATTTTAGGTGCAGATGACAAAGCTGGTATTGCCGCTCTCTTCGATATGGCAAAACGTTTGAAAGAAGAGTCAATTGAACACGGGGATATTCAGTTTATAATTACTGCTGGAGAAGAGAGTGGTTTGCAAGGCGCGAAAGAAATGGACACTTCTCTAATTACCGCGAAATATGGCTTTGCTGTAGACTCCGATGGGAAAGTGGGGGGTATCGTTACAGCGGCTCCTTACCAAGCGAAATTATGGACAACCATTCGCGGGAAAACGGCACATGCGGGTGTGGCACCTGAAAAAGGTATTTCGGCAATAAACATCGCAGCTAAAGCTATTTCAAGAATGTCTCTTGGTCGAATTGATGAAGAAACAACTGCTAATATCGGCAGTTTTGAAGGTGGGCGTGCAACGAACATTGTCTGTGATGAAGTGAATATTTTATCTGAAGCCCGATCAATTGTTCCCGACAAATTAAACAAACAAACGGAACATATGAAATCAACATTTGAAGAAACAGCCAAAGAAATGGGTGGCATAGCTGAAGTAGAAGTGAAGCTGATGTACCCTGGATTCCGTTTTGGTCCTGAAGAACATGTTACTCAAGTAGCTCTTCAAGCAGTAAAGAATATTGGTCTTACTTCAACTCTAGCAACTAGTGGTGGAGGAAGTGACGCAAATATTATAGCTGGGTTCGGCATTCCTACTGTTAATTTGTCAGTTGGCTATGAAGACATTCATACGAAAAATGAACGTATGCCTATAAAAGAACTTGAGAAATTGTCTGATTTGCTTGTGGAAATTGTGAAAGTTTCTGCTACACAAGCTTAAAATATCTTTATAAAAATCGAGACGTCAGGATGCCCTGTTGTCTCGATTTTTGTTATGATAATAGAAAGAATTAGAAAAGGCGATGAGGCCATGACAAGCATAAAACGAGGGACTGCTCGTATAATTTTTCATATTGATATGAATAGTTTTTATGCATCTGTTGAGCAATCATACGATACAAGCTTAAAAGGTAAAGCTATTGCCATTGCTGGAAACCCGAAGGAACGTAGAGGGATTTTAGTGACATGTTCTTACGAAGCACGTGCAAAAGGTGTGTACACAACGATGAGCGTCTGGGAAGCGAAACGTAAATGCCCAGAGCTGATATTATTGCCCCCTAACTTTGAACGGTACCGAATCGCATCTCGCGCTATGTTTGAAGTGCTAAGAACATATACGAAACAAGTAGAGCCAGTATCGATAGATGAGGGGTATATGGACGTCACAGATATCGACAGCAATCTCAATGCACTGCAAATAGCAGACGACATTCAAAAGAGATTGCTAATGGAACTTGACTTACCTTGTTCGATTGGAATTGCTCCCAATAAATTTTTAGCTAAGACGGCGTCAAACATGAAGAAACCGATGGGCATTACAATTTTACGTAAACGTGATATAGATAAGATGTTATGGCCACTTCCAGTTCTAGACATGCACGGTGTAGGAGAAAGTACGGCAAAAAAAATGTATAGTATTGGGTTACAAACTATAGGAGATATTGCTAAATCCGAAGAAGGTGTATTAAAAGAAGCTCTTGGGAAAAATGGTATTCGATTGAAAAAATGTGCAAATGGACTCGATGACCGTTTAGTAGATCCTGATTCTGTGTATGATACGAAGAGTGTAGGCAATTCAACGACATTGCCTAGTGATGAGAATGAACTTCAAGAATTAAAAAAAGTGTTTAAACGATTAAGTACACAAGTAGCCAATAGACTAGAAGCAAAGCGTTTAGCGGGTCCAACGGTTTCAATACAAATTCGTGATACAGATTGGCGAAATTCTTCGCGTAGTCAATCGTTTCAGAATTTAGTTTATGAAAAAGAAAAGATTTTTGAAATAGCTTGGTCTTTATTTACTAAAAATTGGGATGGACAGCCTATACGTCTATTAGGTGTGACAGTAAGCAATGTGGTAGATCGTGTGGACTTAACTGAACAATTATCTATTTATAATTTTGAAGAACACGCTAAAGAAGAGCCGATTTTAAGTTTAGTCGAATCACTTCAACAAAGATTTGGCAAAGAAATGATTACTAGAGGCCAAACTCAAGCTAGAAAGCCAACGTATGAGTCTAAAACGAGTTTTAGTAAAGACTTTTTAGATGATCATAAAGATAGGGAGAAGAAGTGATATGGAACTGCAATTTTTAGGCACTGGAGCTGGTATGCCTTCTAAACAACGGAATACAAGTGCGCTTGTTGTGAAATTAATGCAAGAAAGAGGCACATTTTGGTTATTTGACTGTGGAGAAGCAACACAACACCAAATGTTACATACGACGTTAAAACCACGAAAACTTGAAAAGATATTTATCACACATATGCATGGAGATCATATTTTCGGGTTACCAGGTTTACTAGGGTCTCGCTCTTTTTTAGACGGAAAAGAACCGTTAACCATATATGGACCAGTTGGCATAAAAGAGTGGGTTATCACTACAATACGCTTATCCCGAACCGTATTACAATATCAGTTGAATATTATCGAAATTACAGAAGGCGTGATATTTGAAGATGAACAATTTTCAATTGAAGCAAAATTGCTAGATCACGTGATGCCATGTTTCGGTTTTAGAGTTTTACAAAAACCACTTCCACCCGTGTTGTTAATTGAAAAAGCCCAACAACTAGGTGTGCCGAAAGGTCCTATGTTAGCTAAATTAAAAAATGGTCATGATGTGGTTTTAGATAATGGGCAAACTGTTTATAGTCAAGATGTAACGGCTGATACAGTTAAAGGATTTTCTTTAGCCATTTTAGGAGATACGCGTTTTTGCCAAGCATCAATTGAATTAAGTAAAGATGTAGATATCGTCATTCATGAAGCTACATTTGATGCAGGAACCGAAGACCTCGCTAAACCGTATGGACACGCCACCATTACACAAGCCGCACAAGTGGCTAAAGAAAGTGGAGCGAAGCATTTAATTGTTCAACATATAAGTGCACGATTTTTACCGAGTGAAGTCGAGAAACTCCGGAAACAAGGGTTATCTGTATTTCCTTCAATTACAGTTGCAGAGGATTTTGCTGAATTTGAATTGATACAGGATGAACTAACTCAGATATATAAATAAGCGCACCTGAGATTTCTACTTCTCAGGTACGCTTATTTTATTAGTTATGCAAGCTGATTTTTATTCGATATGAATCAATAGACTTATATCCTTCAGCTATTATTGTCTCCATTTCAATCCATTTTCTTCTTGTGTTTCTTTACGTTTCGCACTAAAAATATAACGTGCCCAATCCTTTTGATAAGCAAACGTCAAATGGTTGTTAAATAAAATATGGAAAGGCTTATGTTGAATTTTGGCATCGGTCTTTTTATTTGTAGAAAATAGTGTAAAAAGTTAGTTGTTGGTAGGTCTAAGTGCTTGCGTTTGTTTGGGTAAATTAAACATATATCATTATTGTAATAGTATTGTAATGATATTTTGTCGAATTTCTTGTTATGATAGTCACGTTGGAAAATAATAAAAGCAACTCAGGAAAGAAAATACGTGGTTAAAAATATATAATTTAATTGAAAAATGGCAATTACGCCGTCGCAAAATTGAAATTATGAAACTAGTAGGCGCAACAAATGGGTTTGTTCGAATCCTGTTCGTTTTAGAAGGAATGTGATCGGGATACTTGGTATGATTTTGCCCATTACACTCGTAACTCTTCGTTATTACAAGTTATTTAATATGCTTCAAGCATATTTAGAAGGTGAATTATTTAGTTTATACTGTTAACTCCATCTTCCTACCAAGTCAACAGCCATATTTTACTAAGGGGCAAGATTTATGGAAGGATGGAAATTTTTAAACGTATAAACGTGATTTTGAAAGGGGAAGAACATGAAAAAGAAACAATCTAAATGGATGGTAGTAACCATTGCAACAGTGTTAGGGTGTTCATTATTAATGACACAATCTCCCACATTGGCGAACTCAGTAAACGATTTAAAAAAAGAGCAAAAACAATTGGACCAGAAAAGTAATCAATTGAATTCATCAATTAACCAGAAAAAAAACGACATTTCAATAAATCAAACAAACCAAGAAAGATTGCAGGCTCAAATTCAAACTTTAGACAGCAAAATTCAAAAAACAAGTAGTGAGATTGATAACATACAAGGCGATATTAAACGTACGAATGTTGAAATTGAAAAATTACAAGAGTCTATTAAAATATTGAAAAAGAAAATTGCAGAGCGTGACGAATTAATAAAAGAACGATTAAGAGCTGTTCAAGTTAGCGGTGGATCTGTAGATTATATAGATGTTTTACTAGGTGCTAGTAGTTTTGCAGATTTTATTGACCGTTTTTCTGCTGTCAGTACTCTAATGGATGCAGACAAGAAAATTTTGAAAGAACAAGCGGACGATAAAATATTGCTTGAAGAACAAAAGACTTCAGTTGAAGAAAAACTTACTCAACAAAAACAAAGTCGAGATAGATTAGTGAACCTTAAAGCAAATCTTGATTCTCAAAAAGTTTCAAAAGACAAGTTAGTAGATCAACTAGAAACAAAACTAATGGAATTAACTAAAGATAAACATAAACTTGAAGAAGAACATGAAGAAGTACTCGAAGTTAGTAAAGAAGTTGGGAACAAAGTTGAGGCAGAACAATCTCGTTTAATCGAAGTTGCTCGTCAAGCTGAAACTGTTTCAGCTCCAGCATCTGCAGCACCAGTTACATCTTCAGGGACATGGACACGTCCAGCTGCTGGTCAATTCTCGTCTACATTTGGCGGTCGTAACATTGGTTCAGGTGATGAGTTTCATTACGGAAGTGATATTGCAAATAGTATTGGAACACAAATTGTCTCTGCAGCAAGCGGCGTTGTTTCTCACGCAGGACCAATGGGTACTTACGGAAATGTAATCATGGTTACTCACTCGATTAATGGTCAAATTTTCACCACAGTTTATGCACATTTAAGCGCTATTAATGTCAGATCTGGACAATCTGTTTCAAAAGGACAAGCAATAGGCAAAATGGGAAGTTCAGGCCGTTCGACAGGCTCACATTTACATTTTGAAGTTCACGTAGGTCCATGGAATGGTGCACGTTCAAATGCTGTAAATCCGATTGGTTATGTATCATTCTAAAAAGACCTAACGGTGCTCACTCTCATTAAATTGAGGGTGAGCTTTTTTTGTACATGTTTATTTCTCCTATTCGTGGGTGGATATCTGTTTGAACCAATTAAAAAGAGCCAATGGAAAGGCTGATTTACTAGTTCTATCATTGGCTCTTTGCAATTAGTTTAGTCTTTAGTTTACTTCTTATATTGTCCTCGCAAGTAATCAATGACTGAGAATGTAATTTGCTTTTCGAGACTTCCGTACTGATGATAGAAATCCAATCGTTGCCCATTAAATCGAAACTTCTCAAGTAAAAAGGGAACGCCAGATTTAGCTATCCATATAATATATATGTGACAATACATTTTCAAGCAGGTAATCTCGCAGAATTTGGTTATCAAGACGAAAATAGTCCATAGATTCTAGACCGTAGACAAATATTATTTTTTGAAAATTTCGATCTTTTTTCTTGTAGTTAACCAAGTATTTACTATCCAATATGATATTGTTAGTAATAAAATTGTAAATCGTTTCTTGAATTCGTAACGCCCTTCCCAAATATTACGGGAAGTGATTTGTTGCCACATGTCGAGCTGCCCTTATGTAGCTAATCCTTTTCCTTGTTAACTAATTGTCAGGTTTAATTCCATAAATACATAAAATAGAAACCAAAATAGAGGATTATTAAAGTTAGAAGTGAAGATAAGAAAATTATAAAAAATCTTGGATGTTTAAATGTTTGGGTATTTATAGCCTTTCCTTTATTCAAATAGTCTAGTGTAGCAAAGATAATAGTTACAATTCCCAGGACAACAGAAGAGTATCCAATCCCTTTCGCGAATTCATCACTTATATTTTGACGAAGTGAAGTTGAAGCAAGATGTAGATTAGTAACTAAAAAGCCAATACCGATAAAGGCAAGGGCTGTTCTAATCCATGCTAAGTAGGTCCGTTCATTTGCTAAATGTTGTTGAATATACTTTGAATCAGCAGTTTGAGGTTTTTGAACATCCATATATTAAACACTTCCCAAATTAGTCGATTTGATATAAAAAATTATAACCTGTTTTATGTTTAATGTTAAATACAGGGTATTAGAATTTGTGAACAGTTTATCCAGAAGAGTACAGCAATCAACACTACAGAAGGCCTTCTCATTCACTCCTTTTGATCGGGACGTTTGGAGCAACTGAGTGGTTATTTAATTGTAATGTCAACATAGGGGGTATCCGAGATACAATCCAGGTGATTAAGTGAATCGAGGGTTTAAGTTATCCTAATATGTTAAAATAAGTTAATTAATAGGAAAGAGGGATATTTTGTTTGAGATATTTGTAAAAAAAGTTAATTCTGATATCGTGATTAGATGGCTATTATCAAAGATAACCATTCCAATATCTGATATTTTAACAGTTACCACAGATGACACTTATGGCGGAAAAGAAAAACAGGCAATAAGAATCGGAATGCCGTATGGCACAACAGATAGAGTAGTTATCATCACAAACGAAAACACATATATTTTATTTACAACCAACTACATATCGATACAAAAAAAACTAAACTCGTACATCCATTCAATTAAATAAATAGACTGTCAAAAACCGTTGGCGTTTTCCAAGTGAGGAATTTGTTTTGAGGTATAAATTGACTGACTTTTAAAACTGACAAAAGGGAGTGGAAATTTGAAGACATCAACTGGCTTATTAATTCTAATTGTTGTAATGCATCTCATCACGCTTACTAATATTACCCTTTTCAATGGGGATTGGAATGGAATAGTTTTATGGTTAAATACAGGTTTATTTATAGCAGCGATAGCCTTCTATTCATTGAGTAAAACAAAAAAACAAAAAGCCTAAAAATTTTTATTTCAATTCTTTTTGTTCAAATATAAAGTCTATACATGCCAATTAAGTAAGTGAATCAAGGAGTTACGGACGGTTCATCTAGTTTCTGGTTCAACTAACGCAGCAGATTAGTTGAAGATTTGAAGAACGAAAGTAAGAGGCTTAAATCGAGTCACTCAACGCTTATCAGTGACTACATGTATTCGTTGATAAAAGGGCATTCTATCAATCTTTTTTGGAGGTTTTTGTTCTATTACTGTATATAATTCCTAGTTAATTGAATAAAAATTTTTGAAAGGATGTGTCTCACGAAATGGAAATAACAACAAATAAACGGAAGTTTTTTCAGTGGGGTGGGTATTTTGTAATAATGCTTACTCTTCTTTTAAGTATAGTGCTACATCTAACAAGTATAGATCAGAATATATCTGAAAGCACAATTGATGCTATTAAATGGACTGGGGTTGTGCTTGGTCTTATTCTAACCTTGGTTTCCTTTTTATTTCCCAATAAGAAATAAAAGGATGGTATAAAGAATCTCAACTAAAGGGTGCTTTCGTATTATAAGGTTAACCAGTTTTTACTGGTTGACCTTTTTTTAATAGGATTTAATATATCAGTCGATTTGCCTGGTGAATCTCAATAAAACCTTGTAGAGGTGCAAAATAACTCTTAAAATAAGCTCGTATTATCTAACAAAGTGACATTTCCTGCTCCTATTAGTTTCTTCATAATACCCTCATCAGAAAGATCTGTTAATAGCTCTACCAATTTCTCAATAGATGGGGCTTTTTCTTGGCTGAACCAATAGCTTAGAATACCTATCGTTGCTGATAAAGCATATTCCAATGTGTATTCCAGTTCAAAGTCGTCTTTTGCTCCTTGCGCAACTAGAGTTTCTTTTATCATGGGCTTGATGCTGGCTTTTATTCTGCCCTGAAAAGCTGGATCCCCTTGATCTCCTAGAAGTACTATTAGATATTTGCTGTGACTTGAATACGTGCTGATAAGTACTTCAAATGGAAATGGGTCATCTGGAGAAGATAGCTGCTTGATTGGCAACTCTTGTAACTTGGAAATCAAATTGTTTTCTATTTTCTCTAAGACATCATACACATCGGAAAAGTACTCATAAAATGTAGACCGATTATATCCCGCTCTCATAGTAATCTCCTTAATTGTTATTTTATCTATTCGCTTAATGGAGTAGAGTTCCCAGAAGGCCTGTATTAAATTTTGTTTTGTTTGTGCAGTGACTGTTTGATTCTTTGTCATGTCTTTTCCTCCCCAGGAGTCTTATTATCCGACATTTGAGGTACCAATGTCGGTTGATAGTGACATAGGTACATAATATACTAATATCATACGACATGTTGTTGGATAAATAAAGAAGAATTGGCGGGTGGTTTAAGTGATAGCTATAGAAATCGAAAATCTTACAAAGAATTATGGAAACAATCAGGGGATTTTTGATATTTCATTTAAAATTGAGGAGGGTGAGGTATTTGGTTTTCTTGGTCCTAACGGTGCGGGCAAAACAACTACGATCCGCCATCTATTGGGATTCATTAAACCTCAAAGTGGCAAGTCTACTATTTTAAATTCAGATTCCTGGAACCAATCGAAAGAGATTCAAAAGCATCTCGGTTATTTACCTGCAGAGATTGCTTTTCCAGCAAACATGACCGGTACACAGATCATTCAGCATGTTGCTAATATGCGCGGTCTTCATGATATGACGATGGCTCATCAATTAATAGAGATGTTCGACTTAGATCCATCAGCCCTAATTAAGCGAATGTCCAAGGGGATGAAACAAAAGGTTGGGATTGTTTGTGCTTTTATGCATGATCCGAAGATTCTCATTCTTGACGAACCAACAACAGGCCTTGATCCTTTTATGCAATCGGTATTTGTAAAACTAATTCACCAGGAAAAACAAAAGGGAAAAAGCATACTTATGTCTTCTCATCTATTTGAGGAAATTGAAGGAACTTGTGATCGTATTGCTATGATAAAGCAAGGGAAATTAATTTCGGTAATGAACTCTCGGGATTTTAAGCATTTTGATAAAACCACATATAAAATATCGTTTCGAGACCTTCAGGACTTTCAATCTATTCAGAAGGAAGGTTTTATATTTAGTGAAATTCAAGAAGAAGCTTTATATGTCATGTTAGAAATAGAAGACCTTCAAATTAATGAACTAATATGCGCTCTGTCGAAAAGAGATGTGACATCCATTCGTGAAATGAAGTACTCACTAGAAGATTATTTTATGAACTTTTATAAAGAAGGGAGTATTGACCATGTTTGATAAGTCCTTATTTATCCACTTAATAAAAACGAATCTGAAAATATTTATTATCATTGCAGGAGCACTTTCTTTATTAATCGGGATTGTAATGAGTATTTTCACCCCAGAAACCATGGATGAAATTACAAAAGCAAGCATGGATACCCCTATTAATCCGTTAGGTGACATATCAACCTTAATCGCCTTTGTAGCAAATCAATATTTTGGAAATTTCGCCCTCATTTTTGCCATGATTTATTCCATTATTATTGGAAATAAGCTGATTGCAGATCAAGTAGATAAAGGCAGCATGGCCTATCACCTGTCAACTCCTATAACGAGGACCCAGTACACTTTTACAAGTGCCATTTATTTTGTTTCCTCACTATTGGTAATGTTCGGGTTGGTATTTGTTGTAGGATACGGAGTGGCAGAGCTAGTTCAGCCTGGTGAGTTGCCAGTAAAGGAGTTCTTCATTCTAACAGTAGGTTCTTTATTGTTACATTTGGCAATCAGTGGAATCACCTTCTTTGCATCCTGTTTATTTAACCGTTCAAGTAATTCTCTTGCCCTTGGTGCAGGACTAACTGTGTTTTTCTATGCTGCAAATATTCTTTCTGGAATGAGTGCCAGCTTGGAATTACTTAAAAGCATAACTATTATAGCTCTCTTTGATACAAATGCTATAATACAAAATGAAAGCTATGGGGGTCAATTAGTCCTTCTAGCTATGTTAACTTTTGTCCTATATTTCATTGGGATTATCGTCTTTAAGCGTAAAGACCTACCATTGTAATATGTGTCAAACACTTTGAAATTCAAATTTTCACATCAAATTTCACAATCCAGTAGTAAGAATTGATAAGAGTTAAATGAATTACACACAACTTTAGGTACTACTAGACATTAAGCACATTAAATTTTTAAAAAACAAGGTCAATCCTTTTTGAGGATTGACCTTGTTTTTATGCGCTATGGAAAGTAGAAAATTTCTCAGCTACTTTTATTATAGGTACCTGATTGCTATATACTATTTCACTTTTCTCATTCTTAAAGAGAAGCAAACGTGGCTGAAACTTAAGCCTAACAATTGGTGGAATTATCACACCAATTGTCATCTTATCATCATTGATTTTTCGTGCAAATCGGTGCATTAACAGGTTTGTTGGTAACTAGACAAGCGCTGTCGATGATGACCTTAATTTGGATTTTAATGCTTATCGGAATTGTTGTAACTAATGCTGTTGCTTCTTGATCGCGTTGAAACAAACCGAAAACAAGGGATTGAATTGGCGACGGCGATTGTAGAAGAATCAAAAACACGTTTGCGGTCCGATTTTAATGACGGCTTTTGCAACCATTTTTGCCCTAGTTCCTTTTAGCACTACCAAATTTATCTTCAGGACTGATTTCAAAAGGTCTGTAAGTCACAGTTATTGGCGGATTAACGACTTCCACATTGTTAACTCTTATTTTCGTTCCTGTTTTGTATCATATTTTTATGTAAATATGGAAAAATGAATTAATCGAGGAAAGTATATTGCGGTGTGTAGCTCACAACTTATGAGTGAGCTAAGTACCACTAACCCGACTAAATGTAAAAACGAGAAATGCCTGAAACCCTTGATATTTGGTTTTCAGTCGTTTTTAATTTTCTTGTTTAGTTAACCCAATTGTGTTCTAAAACTTCCATTAAATTGAGAATAAACTTATATATTTTTGCAATGGTATGTATGTAATTTTATTTTCATCCTCTCTGAGCTAGTATTAGCTAACTTTCGTAGAATTAAAAATCAGATCAGACAATATGGGATTGTCTTTACTAGTCGGAGTCAGTCAAGAATTATGTGTCATTTATAAAAGATATTTAGTGGTCTGAATATTTAAATATGGTAAAATAATACTAGGTCTTTAGATTTAGAGCTGATTATACAAATTTAAAAAGAATTTAAATAAAAGGGGATATATATGGTAAGTCAGATGAAAGTTCAAATAAATAAAAATGGTCTATTTTATGATTATTTATCTGTAAAAAACAAATACGATAAGGCTACAAAAGCATGTGTTGAAAATACTGTAGAAAAATTAAAAATGGAATCAACAACATCTAATAGACCAGGAATTTTATTAGGGAAAATCCAATCTGGTAAAACTAGGACATTCATAGGAATCATGGGTTTATCCTACGACAACTCAGTTGATATAGTAATTATATTAACTAAAAATTCGAATGCTTTAGCTAAACAGACATATCAAAGATTGACCAATGAGTTTGGAGATCAAGTGCTAAATGATAAAATGCAGGTTTTCGATATTATGTCCTTACCTACAAACTTAAGGAAATTTGAACTCTCTCAAAAATTAGCTATTATTGTCAAAAAAGAAACAAAGAATATGGATCGATTAAATAACGCGTTATTTGAATTATATCCGGATTTAGCAACGAAAAAAATTCTCTTTATAGACGATGAAGCTGATTTTGCAAGTGTTGCTTTTGAACATAAAAAAGAATCAGATATTACTGAGATGAAAGTTATTTCTGGAAAAATAGAACGATTAAGAGAAAAACTGAAGAATAATGCTTCATTTTTACAAGTAACAGCTACCCCATACTCTTTATATCTTCAACCTGAAGATATGCGAATTCATGAACATAAATTATTTCAACCTATAAGACCTTCTTTTACTGAACTAGTCCCTATACATGACAAATATGTTGGTGGAGAAATATACTTTGAAAAATCGGAAGAAAAAGGGCATTTAGCTTCATATTTATATCATGAAGTAGCAGAAAAGGAATTAGTAATTTTAAAAAGACCCGACTATAGACGAATTAAGATGGATAAGTTGCTATCAAGTTCGGCTGTTAAAGATATCCGGTCTTCTATAGTTAACTTTCTTGTTGGAAGTTGTATAAGAAGGTGGCAGCAAGAAAAATTAGGGCAGAAAATTCAAAAGTATGCATTCATCATTCATACAGAAAGAGGGAAATCTTCTCATGAGTGGCAAGAACAAATAATAACTGAGATAGAAATCAGCTTACGTAAAGTTGCTGAAGCGCAAGATGAAAATTTTCATATTCTTATGAGAGAGTCATATAGCGATTTAATGAAATCTGTCAGTCTACTAGATTTACCTCAACCTTCTTTTGAAGAAGTAGTAACAGTAGTCCAAGAATCTCTTGTTAACGAGTATCTTTTAAGTTCAGTTGTAAATTCTGAAAAAGATGTCAATCAATTATTAGATGAAACGGGACAACTTAGATTGCGAACTCCAATGAACATTTTCATTGGTGGACAAATATTAGATCGTGGAGTGACAATCAGCAATTTAATTGGCTTTTACTATGGTCGTAATCCGAAGTCGTTTCAACAAGATACAGTACTACAACACTCAAGAATGTATGGAGCTCGATTAATCGAAGATTTGTCAGTTACTAGATTTTACACAACAAAAAGGCTTTATGATGTTATGAAAAAGATACATGAATTTGATAGTGAACTTCGTAGAGCTGTCGAAACTGGAGGACACGGACAAGGAATCGTATTTATTCAAAGAGATAATGTGAATAAGATTATACCTTGTAGCCCAAATAAAATATTACTTTCTAATATTACAATGCTGAAACCACATAAACGCTTACTACCAGTAGGCTTTCAAACTGGTTCTAAAATAAAAATACAAAAATTAATAAATCAAATTGATCAATTAATTCAATGTGAAAAAAGTGCTCAGCAAGATGAAAATACGGTTAGAGTTTCAGTTAACGTTGCGAAACAAATAATTACCTTAATACATGAAACTTTAAAAATGGAAGATGGTTATGAATGGGACCTAGATGAGTATTTATCAGTATTAGATTATTTATCATTTGAAACTGATTCTGATAATCAAGGATATGTATGGTTAGTTATTAGGGAAGGAAGAAATATTAAACGTAAAGATAGAGAAGACCGTTTTGAAAATTCCCCTGATACACCTAAAGGTGAGAAGGGAGAACTACGAGTAGCACGGTCAGTGGCAAAAGACATCCCAGCTTTAATTTTGTAGATTATCATTTTAAG